>NZ_CP070504.1:0-81190 GCF_017167965.1 Pseudomonas atacamensis | reverse complement strand
CCATGGCCTGCGCAGCCCGACTCTCGCCGCCAGCAGATCCGCCACCAGGTGAATCATCACCAGAACCAAACCGGCCGTTCGCGGAACGCTTGCGCTCCACAGCAGGCTGATCAGGCCGCGGGGATTTCGGCGCCGATCGCTGGCGCGCCTGGCTGTCGTTGGCTGCTTTCGCTGCCTGAGTGCCCGCCATACCGCGGCGGATAGCTTTCTCAATCTCGGTCGCGGGGCCGGTCGATCGAGGCGCACGCGGCACTGCTGGATCTGGCGATCGCCTCACAGTGCCATTCAGCGCGTTGGCGATATCGCTCAACTTCGAGACGGTCAGTTGCGTGTCTTTGCGAATGGCCTTCAACACTTCGATATCGCGGCCGATCTTATCCAGCTCGCGCGTTACCTTGGGCCCACTCAGGAACCCGTCCGGATCGTGACTGAGAGCCATGGTTACGCCGTCCCGAGGATGGAATTCACCGTATCACGGCACTTGGTAATGAACCCGCGTTCGTCCTTTTCCTCAGGCGTGTCTTGGGTTGTCACGGCCGACAGGTCGGCGGCCATGAATCGACCGGCGCTGTCGAGCATGTCTCGGGCCCGGCTTGGCATGTAGGAGTGGCCACGCTCCAGCTGCTCCGGACGCGCGCTGTCGAGCATGCCGGCAGGCTGGCCACCCTTCTCGTAGGCTTGCAGGCGAATCAGCAGTTTGGCGTTGGCCGACGCCAGCTCATCGTTGATCTTGCAGGTATGCAGGTAGGAGTCGGTGATTTTCTCGACGTGCGCCTCATTGGCGGCCAGCAGCGAATCAACACTGTCCATCATGGCGCTGACCTCTGCTGCGAAGCCTTCGCCCGTCATGGCGCCAGCGCTGGCGCTGTCGAGCATGGCGTCATAGCCGCGGTTGGTGTCGTAGTTCGGGTTACGGACGAAATCCATCCCAAAGAAGTTTTTCGGCGTGCGCAGGCCGTTGATTTCTGGCGCGAAGAACACCGAACTGAACCCGTAGGCCTTGCTCTGGTACAGACGCGCGGCGATACGCCCGGCGGCGGTGTCGAGGAATTCTTGCTGGTGCTTCAACGTGCCGTCCGGGTAGGCCTTGATCATCACCGTTCGCACGGCTGGCTCCAGCACGACGCTTTTACCGCCCTCAAACTGCGTCTCTGCCGGATCCAGACCGTATTTCTCCCGGAACGTGTGCCCGACGTAGCCGAAAATGTCGCCCTTCTTTACGGACTCTTGCAGCACCGGGCCGTTGATGAGGCGCATGGCTGCCTCGATATCAATCTTGCGATCGACGCCGGTAAAGTCGCGGCCGCGGTCGTTGAGGTTGTAGCTGATTACTTCTGTACGAATGCGCATGCTCACGCCCTATTCCTGCTCGATTTGTTTGTTGGCTGCCTGCTCTGGCGGCAGCGTATCGACGTCATCAAAGTCACCCCCGCCCATGCCCGGCTGTGCCGGTGGCTTGGCTTCCTTGATGGCCTTGGCCAGCTGTTTGGCGAAATCGGCATCCAACTCGGCGCGCGCAAGCATCTGCTCGATCGTGTTGACGTCGATGCCAAGGTCACGGATCTGCGCCAGCACCTGCACCAGAATGGCCGTGGTGTTGATTGCCCGTTCCCGGCTGGCTTGCTTCTCGGCTTCCAACGCGGCGATCGAGCCGAAGAAATTGACGTTGTAAGGGCGTTCGCTGTCCGCCCACGCGAATCCGTACTTCGCCAGCGTGTGGCGGTCGATCGCGTCGTTGCAGAACTGCATGAACGCGGTGCGGATGATCCGCGAGCGCTCCGCGGCCTGGCTGCTGGTGCGGTTGAAGCCGCCCTCGCCCAGTCCGCCGGTCATCTGATCGGCGTAGCCCACCAGAGACAGGTCAATACCCAACGTGCCGGAGAGCTTGCGGGCGTTGAACATCACGTCTTCGATGTTGGCCCCGGCGCCGGAGTTAGAACCTCCCTGGAACGAGCTGATTTGAGTGATCTGCTTTTCGTTCCAGGTGGGCATGACGTGGAAGTTGCGCGAGGTCACGTAGGTGCCGCTCTTCACAGCCTCCTCAGCACGATTTTTCATCGTGATCAGCATCTTTTCGAGCGAGCGCATGAACGTTTCTTGCTGCGCGGCCGTCATGTCCGCCATGTTGGCGCCGATCATGGTTTCGTCGATCGAGCCACTGATGCGCTGGCCTGTCATGCCGCCGATAGACGCCACCAGGTTGTCATAGTCCACCTCGGCAGCTTCAAGGAACGAACCGCCCACCAGCGCCGGCAGCGGTACCGTGTCTTCGCTGGTTTCAGCCTCAAGGTTTGTTTTCTGGGCGTTCTCGATGGCGCGCATCTGAGGCACAAAGCCCATCCGCGGCATCTTGAGCCGGATCATCTTCAAATGGTCGAAGCGGCTCTGCACCTTCTCGCCGTAGTTGACGACATACCCGACGGTGCGGCCCAGCTCTTCATAGGCTTGCACCAGCGGCGGGAACAGGTCGGCGTCCATGTGCCACAGCCCTTGCTCCTTGTTCACGTAGAGCCGCGCGTAGGCGTCCCCGAAACCGGTGCCGTAATAGCAAACGCCATGGCCTACCCGGTTGAACATCGCCGCCAGCCCTTGCAGCTCCTCGACCAGTCTCTTTTCGGCCGTCGTGATGCCTGACTTGGGCTCAATGAATACCGTTTCACCGGTCGTTTCGTGCCCGCCCAGCGCCATCTGGACGTGCAGGCGCAGGATGGTGCTGATCAGCCCGTCCTGCAGCATGTAATGCCATTTCTGATAGATCGCCGAACGCGATCGGGCCGGGCGCAAGCCAGACCCCAGCAGCATTTCGATGCCCACATAGTCAGCGTCGTAGGTTGAGACGCTACCCATCTTGGGCGAGGAAAGATCAACGTCGCCAATGAGCATGTCCGTGGCCGCCCGGGTGGCGGCCGCCAGCTTGCTCAGAATGCGCGTTTTGGGTTTCGTTTCGTCTGCCATTTGGTTGTACGCAGTAGGCCTAATTAGCGCTTAGCGTACAGGCGCCAGCACCGGCAAAATCCCGGCGCTTTGCGCTCTACAGACGGCTCACATGTCCGCGGTTACGGACTCATCAGGGCGAGGGTTGAGCAGGTACTTGCGGGTGTAGGGCGAGATATTCAGGTTACCGGTGACGTCGACGATTTCGAAGTTGGCAATGATCCCGCCACCAGGCATTACCGCCACAAGCATGCGCTTGCCCGGCTGCACGTAGCCTTCGGTACCCGGATTGGCGATTGGCTCAATCGAGGCCTCTACCACGCCCTCGGCATAGTCCAGGCTACTGCCATTGTCCGAGGTGTTGCCCAGCGGCGCCGCGTAGCCCTGAGCGAAGTGAATGCGGGCGTCACAGGCGTACTCCCACGAATAGTTCACTTCGTCCTCATCGGAGAGCATGCCGGCGCCGCCCAGTGTTGGGCTGCCGTCGAAGTCCTCGCTTTCGGCCGTGCGCTCGACCTTCTTGGTGAACAGCACACAGTCGATCGAGTTCGGTTCCCGTAGCGTGCGCTGGCGGTTGGCTTTGTTCATTGCAATAGCGACGTTGTTGAGCATGTCTTAACCCTGTGCCTTGTCAGCGGCTGCGATCGCGGCCAATGCGGCTTCACGACTGTATCCCATATCCATCAGTACCTTGATCTTGCGGCCCTCTGGTACCGGCTTGTTGACCTTCGCAGCGTGCGTCTTGCGCAGCGAGTCGTTGGCGGCCCGCATGCGCGCGGCAGCCTTGACCTTCTGCGCCGGCTGTCCGGCCCGGGATTCGCGCTTTTCGTCGCTGGTGGCCACGGTGCGGTCACGCTTGCGCGTTTTGGCGGCCTTTTCAATGAATTCCTGCTGTTCTTTCACGCTCAGCGTCTGCCGGCGGTTGCTCAGCGTCTTGCGCCCACTTTCCAGCATGCGCCTGGCGAAAGCGTCGAACGTCGGGCCGTGGGTAATGGTCGCCATCACCCTCAGAACGTGCTTACACGCGATCCCGTACAGCTTCGGGTTGCGCACGCGGGGGAAACCATCCTCCGGGCGGCCATAGTTGAAGTTGCCAACGCTGGCGATGTAACGAAACCAGAAGGTGTGCCGCTCGCAATCGCAGTCGAATTTGATTTTGCCCCGGCCCAGCAGCTTTGCAGCCTCGCCCACCGGCAGGCCGCCAGAGAGCGCACTGTCGTAGCCGAGGAACTGCACCATGACATGGTGACGGGTGACCTTCGAGTTCGGCCCCGCATTGGTCTGGAAATGCACCAGCCCCGCCCGGTTGATGATCGGAAAGCAGGTGTGAATCTCGGAGTTTGCGCGCTTGCGATCGTCCGGGTTCGACAGGTCAACCACCTGCTTGGCCAGGATCCCGCCAGACTGTGCAGCGGACTTGCCGCCGCGCTGCTGGCCATGCCGGCGCTGAATGTCGTTTACAGCGGCCTTGAACGCCTTAATGTCATCCCAGGTAAGCATCCGGGGCTTGCCATCAATCGTGGTGAACAAACCACGCTTGGGCTCGTACAGGCCGCTCATGTCGTCGGCGGTTAGGATCTTGCCCTGGTCACCCAAGCGACGATTCAGGTCGAACTCAAACGCCTCGCGGGCCTCCTTGCCGGACTTGTTGGCGCTTTGAATGATCGTCGATCGCGGATCTGTTTGTTGGCTGGCCATCAGCGCACCGACCGCACAGGGGTGACGATGCCGCACTTCTGCTTGAGATATCGCAGGTACTCGATCGTAGGTAGCACCAGATCCTGCTCTTTCAGCTCGGTGTCGATGTTCGTCAGCCCGGCCGCGGCCATCACCACCAGCGTCTCCGTCGGGTCACCGTACACACGCCGCGCAACCATGGTCAGGTCATAGCGCTCGCTGGGGCGGGTACGCACCACCTGGCGATTGGAGGAGTGTGTCGGTTCCATGGTGGCGAACCGGCGCACTGCCTTGTAGAAACTTGCCTCTTCGATCATGCCCCTGTCCCGGTAGGCGCCAGCAGCAACTGGCCAAGGCGCCTATTTTCTCCCGGCAAAAACAAACCCGCCGAAGCGGGTTTGCATGTGTATCACTCTGACTTTTCCTCGGCCGGCTCGGCGTCTTGGGCTCCGTCGCCGGCTTCCTTCGGCGGCTCCGCTGGGGCTTCTTTCCACTTGTCGCCCTGCGATCGGTGAACCATTCGCAGCATTGGCCCCTCTTTGCCTTCCTCCTCGGACAGGGAGTACTCCGGCAGATCGTTGGCGGTGATCAGCTCCCTGAGCAGGCGATTGAACTCCTTGGGGGAGCCGGTACTGCCACTGCGCTGATAGATCGTCTTGAAGCCCCACACAGCCATATCCTTGCCTGCTGCCTTGCGAGCCAGCCGGTAGACGAACCGGCCAATGCCAGACTCACGCAGGAAGTAGTCCGGGTGAACCGTGAGAACGTCGGGCTTGGTGCCCTGCGTTATCTCCTGATACATCCAGTCGGCCAGCTTGATTTCGATGTACTCGATTTTGTCGTTCTTGGCGTTGCTGATGATCCGGAACGGCCCGATCAGGTTTTCGCCCTCGGTGGTGGTCAGCAGCTTGCCGCGCAGCATGTTCGTGCGCTCGATCCCCACGAAGGTGGTGCTGAGTCGCTGGAGCGCGCCAGCCACGGCGTCCTTTTGGTTGCCGCCGTTGTCCTTGCGGCAGAACTTGAGGACGTCGCCGATATGCGGCCGAAACACCTGCGACGGCTTTTCACCCTTGCCGTCGCGGAACCGGTTCATGGCCTCGGTCAGGTGCGATACAGCCATCAGCACTATGTCGTAATCCCATACCGACGCCATGCCGTGCGGGCCCGACGAAACCTCTACGTGGCCGTCTGGCAAGTCGTAGCGAATCACTGAGTTGGCGCGCTTGTCCTTTTTCGACAGCCGGAACACTGCCACGTCCATGACGCCGCGACTGTCCCGGGCGCCCACGTCGTAAAGCACTGGGGTGAAAAAGTCGCCCTGGCTCACGCCGCCAACCGCCTGCTTGCGACGACTCGGCTTATCCCCGGTAACGTCTGCCTTCCTCTTCGTCTCAGGCACCCGCTTCGCCACGGGCGTCTCAGCGCCGGCCAGCAGATCCGGCTGAGGCCCGGCCGAGGCCTTCGCCTGCATTTCTGCGAGTTTCTTCTGCAGGTGGTTAGGGGCTTTATCAGATGGCATGGAGAGTCCCGTCAAAATTTGTAGATCCGTTTGGCGCTCCGGCTAACCGAACAGTGCGCCGATGATAAGGGCTTTGCTATGGTGGAGAAACACGGTGGTCGTTCGGGGTGGGTGGGTAAATTACGGAAATGCCCTACTCGACCGCCGGAAAGGCCAGTAAATACGGGGACGAACGGCGTAATTTGCACACCTGTCCACAGGCAAACGTCATAAATCCCGTAATTTACCCACCCATCCACAAGGGGCGGGGCCTATCCACACCGGGAAACGTAATTTACCCACCCAAACCAGTAATTCACCCACTGGAATCAGTAATTCACCCACCACTTTCAGTAAATTACCCACCCACTAACAGGTTTGTGCACAGGCTCAAAAGCAACCACCGCATGGCACGGAGCCAGTTATTAACAATCGCCAAATCTTAGATATAAATCCGGTAAAGCTTAAAAAACCCCCTAGGAGCCTTCTGGCGGGTCAGCGGCAGTCATCTGCAACGGGAACTTAGCGAACAGATCCCCTACCACCGCCAACGCAATCCGGATCCCCTTGGCCACGTCCTCGGACAACTCCACCGGCTCGGATACCTCCCCGTCCGGAGTTCGCCAACAGACCGAGTTACCCGCCACCGCGGCCTCCTTGAGCTGATCGAGCTGCGTCATTCGGTGATCAAACCAATGCTCAAGAAAGCGAATCCCTTCGACGGACTGAGGCAGGTGGACTACTCGCCCGATCAGCGCGCGGAATTCGTCCAGTGCGATCTGGTGGTCAGCAATGGCGTGTTGCTGGGCAAACGGGCCGTCGATCATGCTCCAGGCCGAACTGACCACCTGATGCTCAGTCATCACCTGTTCAATCACGCGCTGGCGCGCTTCCTCCAGCGACTCAGGGTCATCGCTGGCGATGTTCTGGGCTGTATTCATGCTGACCTCACTCAAACGTCGATCGGCTGGCCAGCGCATCGAGCGCCAGCAGCAGCGCAGGCCCCATGCTGCCCTTGGTGGTGCCCTCGCAATACTCGCGCAGGCTACGCTGCTGAATGTTGAGCCGGTGTGCAATGGCGCTCTGCGAAACGCCGTGCTTTGCAACCACACGATCGACGGCCGACTTGATGCGGACAGATTCAGGGACGTTTTCTGCACCAGGTACGCGATCGAGCAAATGGCACCAGAGCGCGAACGCGTCCGGCGCCAGCTGCTGCGCGTAATGCTCCAGCTCGATCATCAGCGCACGGTCTTCAACCCGGGTGATCGGCGAAGGCGTCCAACCCTGCAGCGGGTCAAAGTACAGCGCCAGGTTGTAATCGCCCTGGGCCGCGACTTCACACAGCTCGACCTTCCAGACCAGTCCGGAACTGACGTGGGTGTAGGCGAGGCTGTCGCCCAACAACGCGACGTTTTTAAGCAGTTGCATCGTCATCCCCTACTACCGCGGTGCAATGATCGAGGTTGAGGCAGCCGCTTTTCCCTTCGAGCCAAACAACGGCAGTGTGACCGCCCATTACCTGCGCTTCGGTCTTGGATTTACCACGGTAGGTTTCGCCTTCCCCCTGGATGAACTCAAACGACACGGTGGTGCCGATCGGATATGCAGCGTTCCAGGTGGCGCATTGCTTTTCGAGCTGGGCAAGGGTTGGGCGTTTTGGTGCTGGCATGGTGAATCTCCTTGTGTTGGTACTGACGAAGCCCCAGAAAAGGGGCTTGAACTAGGCGGCCAATTCGACCAGTGGGATACGGCTCATGTGCATCGTGTAGCCGGTACGCTCTTCAAGTGCCACATACTGCGCGAACAGCTCCGGGCGCTGCTCGCGTCCGTTCCTCAGGTCGCGCTTGTTGGCCATGATGCAGAAGACACAGCTGAGCCTGTCATTGCCCATCGCATAGGCATAGTGAGGCTGCTGGCCAGCCTGCTCGATGATCCGAAATACCTCGGCGGTGGACAGGTCGTGAACAGGGAGCCATTCGTACCAGGTGTTCACGCTGTTCGAATCGCGCTCATTGATCCGCAACGGTACGCGCTTTGCCCGGCCCGGCGACTCTTGGGCACGCAGGCCGAGGCAATTAACAATCACCTTGAATCCATTGGCTTTGGCGTAACGGCGAACCTCACGCTGGATCGGCCCGCGCTTCAAATCGCTGGTGCACTGCCGTGTCGACGCAGATGGCCAGCTTGGCACTTCGGGGCGTCCTACGAATCGGCGCTCGACCATTTCAAGCAACGTTTTGGTAGCGGTGGCCACGATGAACGGCAGGCCTGCGCTTGCAGCCTGATCCCGTGCCAGCTCCATCGCGCCGGGCCACTCCATCGCCCCAAGCGAGGCGTGGACAACGATCATCTGTGCAGCAGGGACTTTCTCAAGCAAGCGGATCAACTGTGCCTGCGAGTCTTTTCCGCCTGAGTGATTGGCCACGAAGAGCGCCCCGTCGGCGATCAGCTGGTCAATCGTATCTGCAACTGCGGGCATTGTGGTCATCGTGCGTCTCTGGCTGCGTTTCGGTACCGCCAATGCCCCAGTTAAGGGGCTTGGAGTGAAGTCTTGATTCAGCGCGGGAGGCGCACGTAGCTGTCTGACTCATCGAGCTTGTTTTCGTCGAATGGGCAGCGCTTCACGAAACCGTTCTCGATCAACCATTGCAGGAGGTTGCGAACGGCCATCCAACCGTTTTTGCGGATCTTCACGTTGGCGTTTACGGCCTTGACCAGCTTTGTCCAGCAGGTTGGCTCTGGCGTGATGGTCGCCAGCAGAACGTTCAGGATTTGGTTCTCGCGATCAGTACCAACGTTTGCCAGTTCAGGGGCGTTCGGGATGGTGGTGGCTTGGGTAGTCATGGTGCTGCTCCAGAGTTGATTAGTGCGTCTGGAGCAGATACTAGTGCGCCTAGCGCACAATTACAACCTATAAAGATGCGCTGATCGCATTTATTTGGCTTTTTAAAGTGCGGTGGCCGCATCCCGTTGGCTGGATTTGATGCGTTGGCAGTTCGGCCAGTAAGCAGCCGAGGCATTCACCGCGGCCGCTGCCACGAACGGCTGGTGCGGGATCAGGCGAGAAATGCGGTACTCGCCAACGGTGGTGTGCAACAGCCTGTGCTTGCTGTTGCCCGACACGCCCACCACATGCTCCCGCGCCACCAGCACCGAATGGCTCGCCTGCATCAGCTCCGGCGCCGCCGCGGCGATCGCCTTCACGCTGGAGCGGTGCGGCAGAAACCATTCGTCACCGTTCGGCATGATGCCCATGACGTACTTTGAGTCAGCACGGATTACGGCGAACGCTTCGTGGTCGATCATCTGGATTTCACGCTTACGGCTGCACTTGAGCTGCATGGCTCTCCCCTGGTGCGAATTGGTTGTTTACCGGCATTTAGCCAGCATAAAAACTATCCCCGTACATTTCTAGACCAAAGCTACAGCGCCTTCGGCTTTCGGTATAGCTCTTAGGTCAAGCTCAGCCATGCGATCACGCCGCGTCTGCCAGCGCACATCGGCGCGCAGCCGCTCAATCTCCGCGTCCTTATCCTGCAGGCGGGCGATGAGTAAGGTTTTTTCTCGGAACAGATCGCGGCGCTCTTGGTTCAGTTTCTCAGGATCCCCGATGCGGGACAGCAGCTTGACCAGTAGCCACTGCTCCCGATCGAGCGCGCAAGGCTGGCGCCACTCCTCTACCCGCCTCTGCAACTGATCGTAGCCGCTGTTCTTGACGTCGTGCATGGCGCCGGCCAGCACCTTGCAATGGCCCCGAGTGTTGACCTCGATCAGGCCCCAGCCCGCCGGCAGCTCATCGACACATATCAAACCTTCGGGCGCCATGTAGTAACGCCACGCCCCCATGCCTGCGCCTGGCTGGCGGTGGGGCTTCTTGCGATCGCCGAGGAAGTCAGAGCGCGTTACCTTGACCTCGATCACGGTGGCCCCCGTCTCCCAGTGGGACAGGCTAAAGCCGATCGCGTCCGGAATCTCTCCCGTCCAGCCGCCGGCCACCTCGCTGACCGCCACCATGCACCCCGGGCCGCCGGCACTGTGCGCGCGCTTGAGCCACTTCACTGCGATATCACACAGTCCCTTATGCGAAAGGTCGACCATGGTTCCACCTCCTGATGTTCGACTTTGCCCTGATCAACGCATGGTCGTGACAGATCAAGCCGTTGACCTTCGAGAACAGCGCCAGCCCGCGAAGCACGGGATCTGAATGGTTGCGCCAGCTGTCCCAAGTGACATACCACTGGGTCAGCACCAGCTGCGCTACATGAACGGCGTATTCGTGCCGGCTGGCCTGCTGGTGCTGGAATGGGGGATTGGGCATGTTCGCTATCCTCTTGTTATGTCGTTTCGGCGTAGGCCCGCTCAGCTGCTGCCAGTGCGGCAGCCTTACGGTCATAGGAAAGGCTGACGCTCTCGCCCTGCGCCGGCACATAGTCGGCGTCCTCAAGGAAGGCCATGGCCAGCGTGTCGAGTAAGTCGGGGGATGGCAGGTTTTCGGCCGCCATGTCCTTTTTGCTGGCGACGTGGTACCGGCCGAGGCCGTCCAGGTAGTAAGGAAGTCGACTGCCTTGGTCGAGCAGATCCTTTTTGTATTTCGGGATGAACCGGACAACGCCGTCCTTGACCGCTTCGGCCAGGTGCACGGTGGCTTGGGCTCGCTGGTTGATGAACCGTTGGCGATATTCGTTGCTGAACGGCTGGCCGCCCCACAGAACGCCCTTCGCGTGCAGGTTGCCGTGGTCAAGCTCCACCAGGCGTTTCAGGAACTGTTCACCCATACCGCTGGTGTCGACGATCGCGGCCGCGTTGGACAGGCGCGCCGCGTATTCCAGCACCTGGACGCAGATCGGCGTCCAATCTTCGGTATTGGTGTACACGGGAATGTCCACCACCTCGATTCGGCGCCGATCGGGCGCCATCCGGTCACCGTTGCCGATGACACGCAGGTGGGTCACTACGGTTTTGTCTCGGCCGACGCCGGCAGCGACGTCGATGATGAGCAGGTGCCCGAATGCCTCGCCCGGCAGGATCACGTTCGGGCCGTCGATAACGCGCTCGATGGCCACCCGGCTGAGCAGGTACTTGTTGGAGTTGGTCGGGAACATGCCCCTGACCTTGATCTGGTATTCCATGTCGTCACGGCCGCCGTACTGCTTGAGCTTGGCCTTGATGAACTCAATGGATACCAGCGGACTGGATTCGGAGCTGAACGTGAGCGCCGTCCACTCGCCGCCCTGCACCTTGCTCATGTTGTGGTGGGTGTCCCGGAAGAACCCACTGTCACGGGTAGGCTGTGACGCCAGCACGAACCGGTTGCGCTTGTCGGTCATCGAACCGCCGATTACCCCAAAGTTCGCGTCCGGGATACCAGAGGCTTCGTCCGCCAGCCAGAGCAGGTAATCACCGTGGGTACCCGCCAAGTTCTCAGGGGAGCCGCGTGGCGCTGTACGGGTGGTGACGTACCAAACCGCACTCTTGAGGTTCACGTAGACCTTTTCGGCCTGAATGGTGAAGTACTCGGCGATCCAGGCGTGCGGGCCGTTCTCGATCGCCGTTTTCATCGTGGTAATCTCTTTCCACACACCCTCTCGCACCGTCTTGAGCTTCGGCGCAGTGATGTAGGTGTTGGAGTTCGGATAGCAGAGCAGGTGCCACAGGGCGATGATGCCGAATGAGCGGGTTTTGCCGGTGTTGTGCAGTACGGTGAAGTCGTGCCCCAGTAGGCGATGGTCGCCGTCCAGGGTGAAGCCGTAGTAGTCGCCCTCGCCTAGCGCTTCACATGTCTCGATCGAGAAATACAGGTCGCGTGGCTGGCGCTCAATGTCGGCGAACCACATGCCGGCGTCACTCCGGCTTACGGTGGCGTGATACCCAACAGAGCGCGCCACCCACGCCACTTGGCGCACCAGCTCTTCGTCAGCGCGGGCGAAATAACGCGCCGTCTCGCCCACAAGGCCATTGAGCAGGGCGATACGCTCCGGCTGGCTGGCGTACAGGTAGGCGTCGGGAATGATCGGCGTGCCGGCAGCATAGGACAGCCGCTGCCCCATCACGAACGGGGACACCGGCAGCGTCTCGATCGGGCGCCGGAATGACTTCACGGGGCTGCGGTAGATCGAATAGCGCCGCTTGCGGTCATCGCCCCACGTCAGCCACTCACCAACGGTAACGGTGACCTTGCGCGATCGTTTGTTGTTCGGCGCCACCAGGCACAGGATATGCGACTCGTTGAACGTGTGACTGGTGCCGTCCGAGTAGGTGAACCGGTACATGGCTTGGCAGCCACGCTTGAGTTCCAGCACTGTGCGCGCGCAATCGCCCTCAGCGCCCATCAGGCGATCGCCGGAGCGCACATTTTCAACCGCGATCGCTGCGCCGCTGGCCAGCATCAGTTGCGTGCCAGGCGCAAAGCAACCGTGTCCAGACGACACAGAAACGCGGCATCCGTACTGTGAGGTTTCGTCGAACAGTTCCTGCTGCTGGGGCGTGACGTCCATACCGCATACCTCTACGGCGAACCCGTACAGGTTGAAGGCATAACGTTCCATGAACGGCAGCCAGCGCGGATCAGCGTCGAGCGCTACCTTTCTCTCTTTCTTCGCTGCTCTGGCCATGCCATCCCTTACACACAAAAAAGGGCCAAATCATTGGCCCCTGCACTCTACGGCCCACAAAACGCCTGTTTAGGCGGCGGTTTCCGTGGTTTTGCGCTCCATGGCGGCCAGCACCAGCGCGCCGGCCTTTGTCAGCGCCTCGGTGGCGTTGCACTTCTTCATGGGGTGGTGTGGCCAAGGCCAGAAGCGGGCGAACGGGAACGGTTGCAGGCCGGCCGCTTGAAACGCGTAACACGCGGCAGCACGCTCCAGCTCGCAGCTGGTGTAGGAACGATCGCGCTCAAGGCTGTAACCCTTCTCTTCGAGCTGGCGCAGGTTCTCCATGATCACGGCCATGGCCGACGTGCTGGCGCTGGGCACGTTTGTGAACACCGGCATGGGTGCGCTCCAGCCTTGGCGCTGTTTAACCGCCCACCCGGACGAACCCGGGCCAGCCGGGCGCGTGTAGCTGAACGAATGGACGCGGCCACCGCGACGGGTAACCCAGCCGATCGGCACACTGTCGCGGCCGGTGGTAGGTCGGGCCACACTCAGCCATACCAGGTACGTCGCCTGGGTGGCGGGGTTGGCGTAGCCTTCCCCATCGCGCGCCAGATCGGTTATGCCGGCATCGGCACACGCTTGCTCGAAGTCAGGCCTTTGCAGGAACAGGGACACGCTCTACCTCACACTTGATTGAATTGTCGCTATGGAACAGAGCCGCGCGGCCGTCTTGGCTGCAGCGGCTCGCAATGGTCACGCTGAGAATGGCGGCGCCGGCCACAAAGCCCACCAGCACCCAGAAGAACGCACTGCCGGCGCGCACCTGGTGTTGGCGGCTCACTTCGACTCGCTCCCACAGGCGCTGTAGTCGGTGCTGTAGTCCCAGCCCACGACTGGACGGGCCTCGATCAGTTGCCAGCGTTCCTCTGGCAGCTGATCGCGCTCGACTCGTTCAATCTGGCCAAGGCCATCGCGCACCCACAGGGTCTGGCCAATCTCCAGCTCAACAGACAGACGCTCACCGGTTCCCCGATTGACCACCGCAATTACCTTCACAGCGACATCCCCGCGCTTACATCCCATATCCACCATAGGCGCGCGAATGTCTGGCGCTGTTGGCCAAGCTGCGAACGGCATCAAAGAGGCAAATCGTTCCATGGTGGCGCGTAGGGTGTTGCTTGCTGGATCCAAAACAGTGGTTTGTTGCATCGAATTTGTATCCCCGTACATTTCTGGTGCTGAGGGCGCCACGCTGGCGCCACCCTCAGGACATTTTCAACTGGAGCTGTGCACGGGTGCATTCACTGATCCCGTGGGGCAAGGCGCTGGTAGCGCGCTCGCAATTGCGGCGCTCGCAATCTTTGCAGTAGGTGTAGGCGGTGGGTCGCCCCGCATTGCGCCATACAACCCGGTCGCCTTGGCAATAACGACAGTGCATGTACGCTCCAAAACTATCCCCGGCCGGGGGTAGATCGCAGTTGAACCATCAGACTTGCGAACTCCCAACGGCGAAGAGCGTAATCATGGAGGGGTTCGTCCTTCTTCATCGGCAGGTAGGCGTGCACCGCGAAGTCGTCGCGCAGATCGCTCAGGTACAGAGCATCGTTCTCGGCGACACTCACGCAGGAGGCATCTGCCTCAGCGGCTGGCGCCGAGCTGGTCGACGGGGCGCTGCCTGTTTTGCCGGCGAGCGTTAGCACTCGACTCGACGCCGGGACGTCGTTGGCCGCGATCGGCGCGCAGGCAGGCTCAGTCACCTGCACCAGGATGTTGTCCGGCGAGGAAAATGCCGGCGCCGGCCGTGCGCTTTGGAAATCGCTGATCACCGGACGCAGCGCCAGCGGCGTCACCACCTTGTTGCGCGCGCCACGCTGTACGGGCGCCCAGCCGAGGGCGGTTTTCACATGAAAGAACTGGCCGGCGCCGCCGTCCTTGGTGACGCAGCCGTTGCGTTTGAGCCAGGCGCGGAACGGTTCTACCTGGTGCGGCAGGATCAGCCCGTAATCGTTGGTGATGATCGGTGCACGCTGTTCGAGTTGCTGCATGTCTTGCTCCTGTTACCGCGCCGTGAATGGCTTTAGGTTGGTTGTGCGGCCCTGACGGCGGGTCGCTTTCTTGTCGACTTTCAAGGCCAGCGGCTTGACCCACAGCTGGCCGGTTTTGAACTGGAACAGCTCCCACAGCCCGGCTTTCATCGACACCGTGCCGTCTTCGTAGGTTTGCCATGCTCGCCGGCTGACATAGATCAGGTCGGCGCTTGCGATCTGGCTGAGCCCGGCGCTCTTGCGGGCAGCCCTAACCAGTGCAGCGTCGGGGCTAGGGACTTTCTCAGGGACGGAGCTGGCTGATTTCATGGGCTGCATTCAGTAGGTTCAAATCACGTCGGGGGCAATCATAGGCGCAGGTCTTGCGCCTATTCCGCCGGGGTTTGCGCATGATGCGCACCGTTTTCGTGTCCAAGGCTGGCGAGGAAGCGCTCGCGCTCGAGCATTTCGGCGCGCTGGGCGTTGGTCTTGGCCTCGGCCTTGGCCAGCACTTCCTCAAGCTGCTCTTTTGTTGCGCCTGGCGTGATGGTCACCACCGGCTCTACCTGCAGGTCGAATATCTTCGCCAGCAGCTCGCGGTAACCCTTCTGGCTGGCAACCCTTATCTCGGTACCGTCCTTGCCTTCCTTCACGCCTTCATACAGCGCCAGTGCGGCCGGGCTGAGATTGCCGGTGTCCTTGAACAGGGCTTTGCCAACGCCTTCACCAGAACATTCCGGACAGTCCATGTTCGGGGGCAGCTTGCTGTCGAAGCCGAGCCCGCCGAGTTCGTCGAACGGCTCCAGCTCCTCGCCGGCTTCGGTGGCTTCGTGAAGGGCTTCATCGTATTCGTCGCGACGACGCTGCATTTCGCTGGGACGGAACTGGTATTTGAAGCCAACGCCATAGCAATAACGGCAGCAGCGGCGCACGTACTCGACCAGCTCGCGCGGATCTGCGAACGATGCGGCATGGCACACGGCAATGATTTGGTTCTGTACATCGGCGACACGCTTGAACATCTCAGCCTGTCGCGCCCGCATATAGGGATGATCCTTAACCTTCTTTAACAACCTGCTGGCCCCCGCCGCGGCCGCGTTGTCGTTCTTGCATCGATAGCCGGCGTCACGGTATGCCTGGGTGGCGTTGTAGCTCACCAGGTACAGGTCGCAGAACTTCGCCTGACGGGGATCGAGGCCGTGCAAAGCCGCGACTTCCAAGGCTTGCAGCTCTTTTTCGCTCAGCTCGACCGGGTTGGTTAAAAGCGTGTTGCCCTCAGCCGCAGTCGATCGGCGCTCAGGGTTTGGCGAGGGCTCCGGCGGGGTAATTTTGGGTGTGCGGGCGCTTGGTTTCCGGGGCGGTTTTGGCTTGACGGGAGCCTTAACTTTTGGGCTCTTTTTCTGACCACCCTTAACATCAGTAGAGGGGGCAGGCTTTTGTCCAGACGAACCCGCCAAGGACGGGGATGTTTTGTCCCCGTACTTACTGCCTCCGGCAGGCTTCTTCTCGCGTGTCATCGGATCCCCTAATAGCGCAACTCTTGCGTAGTACTGCGTGGCCAGACGGACAACTTCCTGCGCCACGGTCATAAAAAAGCCCGCAGGGCGGGCTTTCATACGGGCGGCGGCCGTCTCCGACTGCAACCACTTCCATTACCGGAACGCCTGGCGGGCGCTGCAAAGGCGCTGTGCACCCTCTCCTAACGGTTATCCATGCTGAGCGTGTTCAGTTCCCCGTCTAGAGGGCCCATTAACAAACCACGCCAACGAGCGACCGCTGGCAAGCCAAACATCCTTTTACGGCTGGCCGAGCCGCCCAGTTCTCGCAATGAGTGCAAGTTGGGTGCAGTGGTGACGCGCTTAGGCATACGGTCAACCCGCGTCACTGGCGCCTATGTGGGGAAGGAAAACCCCGCCGCATTTGCCTGTCCTTCGACTCACTGCATAAAACAGCGCTCTGTCTCAAAGAGCTGTTTCTATGGAGTGCTGCCTTTGTGGCGGCCTTGCGGCCGCCGATCGCGTTACAGCTCGATCATCAACTGTTCAACACGCTTAACGATCTGCTCAGGCGTCACGTTGAACGTCTCATGCGCAGCCTCTGCCTCTTCGAACCGTTGACGCTTGGTATGGAAGGCCATGCTCTCATTGAATTCGCCGATCAATCTGGTCAACTTTGCGCCTCCAGGGATTTCGTCGAAGTTCGGCGCGCGGCGCTGGACAACCTTCAACGCGTCGACCAGCTCCACAGACAGCTTGGCTGTTTCGCCCAGTAGCCGGCGATCGATGCTCAGGCCTTCCAGCACCAGCGAGTTGCGGCGGGAAATGACTTCCACGAACTGGCTGAACTGCTGAGAGAGCGTGGCGCTGACGATTCCCTGCATTACCGCCTGATTACCCTCCTCCGGAGCCAGCAGGATGTCGTCGTGCATGTCGAGCAGGTAGTCGATGGTGACGCCGTACAGCTTGGCCAGCAGGCGCAGGTTGGTGAAGCTGGGGAACCGGTGGCCGTTTTCGTACAGACTGATCTGGGTGACGCCTTCGTGGGCCAGCGCCAGCCCGGCGGCACTTTCGGACAACCGCGCCGCTTTGCGTGCTTTACGCAGCTTGGCGCCGAGGATGGCCATCAGCTTCGAATCCTCAGCTTTGCGGCGCTCATTGGCGCCGCAACCCTCGCCCAGATCCTCAGACGCATCAAAAAGCCGGCCGATCGCGCCCGGAGCTTCCTCTGCGTGTTGATTCGCTGCAAAAAAACTATCCCCGGACATTTTTGGCTGTACCCCTTGCTGCATAACGTTCTGTTGGCGGCATTAAAAATCATCCCCGTACATTAGGCAACTGGCACAGCTAAATAAGTTGGCTACTCACGCGGCAATATTGCCAACTTCTTGCGCCTCGCCCTGAGCCAAGTTGTACAGCTCCACAACCCTTGTTTTCAGGGCTTCCGCCAGCCATGGGTTCACATGGGTTTCACGTACCAGGAGCGCCCTGCGCTGGCGGTTATCTTCAATGCTCAGCAAGTACAGGGCGTCGTACTCGATGCGCAGCGCCAGTCCCACACAGCAAAAGCGCTGGGTAGGCGCGTAGCAGCCCCGGCAGCGCATCAGGTGGTTCAGGTACTCTTCGTGTGCGAACTCAACATCAGTCTGCTCATGTGCTGAATCCATCAGAACTCCTCCACGCTCCAGCCGCCACCGTCAGCCTTCTTGGCCTTCCTGATCGCGATGAATTTGAATATCGGATACAGGGCGGCCGCTACCTTGATCTTTACCCGGGCGTCGTCGGTCCAGAACCCTTTCACTTCGTGCACTTCAATCCCACGATCGGCCGTCATCACCAGAAAGTCAGGCTTGTAAAACGTGTTGTCTGCCAGGCGCAGGTTCATGCTCTCGAACTTGTAAAACAGTACTTCCCCGTCGCGCTTGAGCTGTTCCAGGTGGTCGGCATAAGCCTGCTCGGTCTTGTTCATTTCGCCCACCGGCAACCGCCCCAGCGCCTGCATCGACTGCGTGGCGGTCATTGCCTTGGTGGCGGCCTTCTCCAGCACCTTGGTGGCCAGAGCGCCAGCCTCAGCCGGTGACGAACCACTGGGCGCCCTCTTCGGTGCCGGCACTGCTTTAGGCTTGTACGCCACACCGCCCAGCGCTCTCGCTGTCATTTCCGGCGGTAACTGCGCCAGATGTTGTTCACTGATCCATCGTTTAGCCATGCCGCCATTCTCCCTACAAAAAAGGCACCGCTTGGGTGCCTGTTTCCATGCTTTGGCGCTTACAGACCCGCCGCAGCGGCGCGCTCGGTTTCTTCGCGCCGGTATTGCTCGGCCGCGGCGATATCGTCAGCGGTGACGGTGTACGGTTCTGCTCCGGACACGGTGAAGAACGACACCGGACACCGCCGATCGGCCCACGCCCTGATCGGCTCCAGCAGCGCTTCCAGTTCCGCCAACGCTTCATCCGATACCGACGGAAAATCGTCTGCCCACTCGGAATAGTCGGAACACTGGGCTTGCTCGCCCATCGCCTCGATCATGTCTCCAGCGTCCGGCACGAACCTGCTGGCCGATGGCCGCTCGATGACACCACGGGCAATCACGGCGCCTACAGAGGTTTCCCCGTCGCTGAGGTATGCAGCCAGGCTGTCATCGATCCAGATTTCCGCGCCCACGCTACGGGCATAGGCGTATTCGATCTGAGCCGGCGCCAGCGGCGCGGTGGTTGATGGTTCGTGCATGCTGATTTCCTTGATTGCGTTCATGTTTTTGTATCCCCGTACATTCTCGGTCAAATTTAAATCGCGGCCGTGGCCATCTGTGCGTCACGAAAAACGTCCATCTGGGCGGCGCCATCAAGCCAAGCGCTTGCGATGCGAGCCTCTGCCATGGCCGCATACTCAGGGTTGAGTTCGCAGCTGATCGATCTACGCCCTTCTTGCATCGACACGACTGCAGTTGTGCCGGCACCGCCGAACGGATCTAACACCACACCCCCGCGCGGCGCGCCAGCTTGGATACAGGGGCGTATCAGGTCTGGCGGGAATGTGGCGAAGTGGGCGCCCTTGAAACTGTGCGTAGGCACCGTCCAGACGCTACGCTTATTGCGGGTGGCCACGTCCCATTCGCTCTCTGCTCGATCGGGCCGATGCGTGCCTTTACTCTGCCCGGGAATTGCTTGCTCACGCTTTGAGCCCACCCGCAGCAGGCTGTCTCGCCTAGATCGACCACCTACGGCCTTCATAGGCCCATTCGATTTGCCTGGCACGCGCTCACTTCCGGCTTGACCATCCACGTCCTGACTCCATCGGGCCAGACTGCTTTCAGCGGCGTCTTCACGGATGGCGTCCATATCGCAGTGGTACTTACGGGACTTGCTGAGCAGAAAAATGTATTCGTGAGCTTTGGTGCACCGATCACGCACGCTTTCAGGCATCGGATTTGGTTTGTGCCAGATAATGTCCTGGCGCAGATACCAGCCATCGTCCTGCAGGGCGAACGCCAAACGCCAAGGGATACCCATAAGGTCTTTTTGCTTTAGGCCCTCTGGCGGTGCCCGTCGGCGACCGCGCAGCACTGCGCCTCGGGTCGCCCTGGAAACCGTGTCGTGCTTGCCGGCAGATCCTTCCGGTGCGTATCCACCAGCGATCGATGCGTAGGTATCGCCCATGTTCACCCACAGCGTGCCGTCATCACGCAAAACCCGGCGGACTTCGCGGAAAACGCCGACCAGCCGAGACACGAACGCAGCAGGGGTGTCCTCTAGGCCTATCTGCCCTTCGACGCCGTAGTCACGCAGACCGAAGTAAGGTGGGCTTGTAATGCAGCAGTGAACAGATGCGCTCGGCATTTGCTGCAACAGCGCCAGGCAATCGCCGATCAGCACTTGATGCGTCGGTATCATTTGGGCACCACGCAAGTGGCGCTTTGTTGCCACGCCCACCAGGCGATCGAGATAAGCGGGTCGTAATAGCCCTCACCGTCACGCGCCAGGCATTCAACACGGATTTCGACCTCAAGGAATCCGGACTCCTTGAATCGCTCAATGATTGCGGCCTCAAACAGCTCGCGCATGCTCATGGTTTCACCAAACTGGCTGGTACTTCGATCGTGCCGCCGAGGTTGGCCAGCACCACCGCTCTGCAGGCAGCGACTCGCGTTGTTGGGCCCGTTGCGAACTCCCCATTGTGAGCGATCGCAAAGCACTGCTTACCCTCGGGGATTGCGTCCCAACCAGCTACAGGCTCACCGCAGTCGCCCATGCGCTTGATATGGGTATCCATCAGGCGACCGGCCTGACTCCAACTGGTGGACGGCTGATAACGGCTCTCGACATGGCCGTGACTGTCGACGTGGTGCACCCGCCCACCGTCGAGGATCTGCACGCGATCACCCACTACCTGAGCCACAGCCCAGTCCAGCGCTGCACCTTGAAGCTCAGCGGTCTCGACAACAATCGTTACGGTAGTGGCCTGAGTCATTGCGCCACCGCCTCGGCAGGAGCCTTTTGGGCCATGATCTGCCGTGCAGCATGGCGAACCCGGTACAAGCGGCGCAGGACGCTATCCGTAGCCTTGCGCAGGTTCCACTCCCATGTATCGCTGACGTTCAGCAGCTCTTCACGTTCATTCAACCATTCGTGCGCCGCGGATGAGTTGCTGCCCTCCTCAAACGCCCACGCCTCACGCAGCGCCACGCACAATGCTGCCAGTTCGTCGTCACCCGCCTGCTCTACCAGCCACGCTTCGATATCCTTGCCTCGCCCGGGGCAGGGAAATTTCGCCATCCATTCCGGTGCGTTCTCACGCGTTGACGACACCAGGTCACAAATGGCGTCCTCGACGTGCCCGATGAATGCCGATCGGTCGAAATCTGTCTGCTTACTGGTGCTTTCGAGCTTGCCGTAGATGTAACCGCCATCGTCGCCGGCGAGGAACTTCATTCCGTAGGCTGCGCCCACGCGGAACGTCAGCGAGCCGATATCGCCAAACACCGCAATGCCGTAGCGCGTAATGGCGATATCGAAAGCCAAGTTTGAAGTCTTCGGCTGCTGACAGCGCCAGACCTCCACGCCATTCGCGCGCACCAGCTCGGTGTAGACGTGGTTCTTGAGCCATTCAGCGGTTTCGGCCGTCAGCTTGTCGTGTTTGTCCTGGTTCATTGCGTTGCTCCGTGCACGGCTTCTGGCCGCTTCTGCTTGAGTAGGTTGGTATCGGTGGGAACTGGCGTGGTGCCGGCGAAGGCCGTCTGGCCAGCGCTCCAGTAGCCCGCTCCGGGCTCGTTTTCGGCGGGTTCTTGTTCGTGCCACGTCCAAGGGCCGGACGGGCTGTGTGTGAGCCACTGCGCCCACGCAGGGGCGTCCTTCCACTTAGGGAGCGGCTTGGTAGTGGATTTGGCTTTAACGGCTCTCTTGGGCGCGGCAGGCTTGCCGGGCGCCAGCTTCTTCACCGCCGGCAGACCCAGTTCTTTGCGCTCGGCTGTCTCCCGGGCACGTAGCCCCAGCTCGAACACCTTGCTGATAGTGCTGCTCCCCATCCCATCGCCGGGGAACACGCCACGCGCGCAGTGCGGACAGCAAGGGACGGTGTTTTGCTTGCGCCATTCGGACTCGAGTCTTTTGGCTGCTGTGAGGTGCAGCAGTGCGCCCTGGTGTTCTTTGACCTCAGCCAGCTGCCGATCGAGCTTGCGTGTCTGCTCTTGCCAGTGGTCGGCGAGCATGCTCAACGCCCAGTACGGGGACACTTGCTGTTTACAGTCCTTACAAGTAACGATTTCGCCAATCGGTTCCATCTGCAAGCGTGGGTGCTTGCACGCTTCGCGGGTTCTCGAAAGACTCGTTGAAAGCCTTGCAAGCCGCAGATCACCTATCTGAATCACATTTTCCATGTCGGCCATATCCTGATAATCCTGACGCCACGATAGTGCTGGCCAGGACTATATCACCGCCTAAAAACACGGAACATCAAAATATTGTATTTCTGTTGTGTTGCGCCCAAAGAAAACCCCGCCGAAGCGGGGTCACTGACCGTTACAAGTCGTCGTAATGGTCACGCAGCCAAATAAAGGCGCGGTAAGCCTGGACGCCTCGCAGCGCAGCACAAAGGCCAAGCCACAAAAGACGAGCACAATTGAAGGGGCGCATAAGCGGCTTCCTCAAAAGAAGCCTGACTACCGCCACCCCTACCGGGCAAGGTGGCGGCTACTGAAAGGTGTCGACGCTTTCAGCGAGCCAGGTGTTTATCAGCCCTTCCGTTCCCGGCACGTTTTCCAGACGTGGCGAAGGGGCCGGGGCCTTGCAAGGCCCTTGCCTTACGTAATACCCCAAAACCAGTGCCTGAAAAAAGCACTTTGACGAATTTTTCAAGTTTATTTATCAGATAGACGGAAAGCCCTTGACGCGACCGCTTAGCAGTGTTTGTTTGCCGCGCCAAAAAATCTGGGTTCGGGGTCTAGGTGGCACTATCCGACTGATTTCGCCGCAATTCCGCATAACTTAGGCACAAATTCGGATTGCGAAACAAGAGGGGAAACCACCAGATATCAGGGTTACTAACGGAAATTGCTCTTACATCTAGTGTTGCGTGGACTATTGCGCAAAGACGAATACGTAATTTATGATCGAATTGTCGACGCTTTCAGCGAAGCCGCAAACCGAACCTCCAATTTGGTCTGCACAAATCAACCGCCACTCCAACGGCGGTTTTTTTGTGCCTGTTATTCGGCCAATTCAGATTGGCGCAATTGGGAAGCTGAATCGAACGCCAGATAAAGCCCCTCCACCGCCGACGTATTCAGCGCTCGAACCGTTTCGATACCCAACCCAAAACCTTCCGCCCGATCGGCAGCGCGCAGCGTTTCGTCCAGCGTGCGTGCGTGGCTGATCGCGTCGAGCAGCTTGAGGGCTTGAGTGTGGACAGATGCCGGCAGATTCAGCGCAGCGATGGTGTCAGCTGGGGACGTGTTCATGGGGGCAGTCTCCGGGCGCTGGGGGCCCATTTTGGCGGGGATTGAAAATAATTCGAAAAAAAGTCGATTTTTACGTCAGTTCGGAAGGTGACGGCACTAAATACAAGACAACCAGAGAAATCGAAATGTCTTTAAAACAAAAATTCAACCGTACCCGTCGTCACATCCGTCGTCACGCCTGGATCCTCACCGTCCTCGGCTTCGCCTTCATGTCCCCTGTCTACTGGGCCAAGGCCACTCAATTCGTCCACTACCTGGTCGGGTTCTTTTGAACCCCTCCCGGGGTGCGCCCTTCCCTGGGCGCCTGCGCTCAATATTCGCCGGGCGGCCAGTCCTTGGGCTTCTGCTGACGCGAACGCCACGCCATCCACACCATGAACACCAGCGTCATGCAGGCGGCCGCCTTGAGGAAAATCAGGTCATCAGTCATAGCTTTGCTCCATGTCCGGCTCTTTGTCGGCCGGTTACATACAGCTTGCCGATGGAGCCAAACACGGCGCAACAGCCACTGCGAAAAAATCCACCAGACAGGGGAATCACTCTGAATAGGGTTCGTCCGGCTCCGCGCCGAAGCCCGCCAGCCGGCTTTGACGCCGCTCCTCAATGTCTTCACGGTAAAGCTGGGCGCCGTCGATGCTGATCACCTGTTCATCGTGCAGCGCGTCGACATAGCCGGTGGCATAAGCGGCTGCAAAACGAACTTTCAGCGGATCGGCAGCCTGATCGATGGCATCCAGGGCGGCGCTGATTCGGTTACGCGTCTTCTCGGCGGGTTTCATAGGTGAACTCCTCAAATGCACCGAGGGCCGGTGGCGAATCACATCGCTCCGGCCCTCGGTTTAACGTGGTCATCTGCTACGCGGCGTTCCGCCTTACAGCTTTTCCAGCGATTCGGCAGCTGCACGGATAATGCTCTGCAGCTCTTCGGCGTCGGCCGGACTGATGGTCACGCTCCAGAACACATCGTTGCCGTGTTCGTAGGTGATGCGCACCGTCTCAAGGTGGCCAGCGACCACCCGCGGTTCGAACCGCAGCTGCTTGGTATGAGCGCGCACGCTGCACAGGGTATGCAGGAAATCGATTTGCAGCTGACCGGTAGGGAAAACGGAAAACGTCGCGTCGGCCTGGTCTTTGCCGATGATCCGGTAGGTGCGCTCGGTGTTGATGCTCATAACAGCTTCCTTGAGTGTTGCGGGTTGGTTTATGACGCAGCGATCGGCATCGAGGCCGATCAGCGATCGTTCAGGGATTCGATCATGTGGCTGTGCGCAGCGTCCGCCAGCTCCAGCAGCTCACGCGCTTCCTCAGCGCTTATCAGCCCCTCGGTTTTCATCATCCGGACGCCTTGGCGCAACTCAGCGTGCCAAGCGTCGTAACTGCCGCGCACGATCGTGCCGCTCAGCGTTTCGTGCCATTCAGCCAGTCGCTGGGCTTTTTCATCCATTTCGCTCATAGGGCCTCAGTAACAGACGTGGGTGATGCGACCGATCATTTCGGCCTGCTCGATGCTAAGCCCTTTTTCAATCATTTCGGCATAGCTCAGGTTGGAAAGCAGCGTGTGCAGCGCCGTGGCCTCTTCGGAAGGCAGGCGCATAACGATGTCTTCGCTTTCATCGGCCAATGGCAGAATGATTCTTTCGGCCATGCTCAGCTCCTTTCAATGGAGAACCGGCGCAGGAATGCCGCCGAGGTTCTGCGCCAGCAGCTCGACGCTTTGGAGGGTCTGTTTGACCTCCTCCATCACTCGCGCCCTGACAGCGATTGCGTCAGCTCCCGGTTCGATCGGTACCAGCTCAAGGGCGGCCAACGACGTTTCCAGCGATGCTTTGATTTTCGCCAGATCCTTGCGCGCCTCTTCGAGGCCGTCGTCGATCATGCCGCTCTCACTTCATTCAGCAATTCAGGGTGACGATCGAGCAGCTTGAGCAACAGCACCAGCGCGATCGGTGGCTTTACCTTCCCCGTTTCATACCGAGAGAACGCATTGGTGCCCCCGCCGAAGATTTCAGCGGCTTGGCGCTGATCGAGCGCCAGCTTCTTGCGCACGCTGGTGATGAACAGCGGATCTACCACGGCCGCGTTGACCGTCTTGTTGAAAGCCAGCATTGCCGCGCTTACACGGTTCGACTCAGCAACACCCAGAATCGATTCCCCGCACGCAGAGCAAAACTCGCCGTGCACGGCCGGGATAACGGTCGATTCGTTTTTGTAGGTGTACGGCAGGTCGCGGGTGTCTGTCACCAGCTCCGCGCCCCCACAGATTGGACATTTCATGTCATTGCTCCTTGAACGAGACGATCAACGCGTCATCGGTCACAGTGAGTTTCAGATAGACCCGGCGACCATCGCCCAGCTTCGGACGGTAGACGTCTTGCCAAGTGGTGTGGTCGGCGTAGGTGGTCATGCTCTTGTAGAAGTCGGCAGGCTTGAGCAGCATTACGATGCCGACCATCCCTTCAAAGTCGAAACCCAACGCAGCAGCGCCAGCGAGCGCGGTTGTGGTCGATTTCACTTTGCCCGCACCAATCAAGGCTTTGACGGCGGACAGCTTGCAGTGTGGGGTTCTTTTTTCCATGGGAGGAATATTAACCTACTTGGTTATTATTTGGCAAGTAGGTTAATTGATTAAGGCGAGGGAGTGGTTTCATCGCGCGGATTCGTAATCTGGGCCGCGCCCTAGCATACTGGATATATGTACAGCCTGAAGCCACTCGCCATGTCCAAGGAACTACCGCCCTTCACACCGCACACTCAGGCCGAGTTGCGCGAACTCTGGGCCATACACACTGATCCCGATGTACGGCGCCTGGTGCTTGAGGTTGTCCGGTACCGAAAAGTGCTTGAAGAGGTGGATCAGCTCTACAGAACCACCCACCAGGCCTGGCGCGATACGAATGGCGGCAATCTCGCTGCCCTTCACCTGCTCCAGAAGCTGCTCCATGCTGAGCGCGACCGTCTGGGCTGATGCGGGGCACAGCGGTATTAGAACGACTCAGCGGCCGCGTGCTGGTAGCTGATGTTCGGCAGCTCAAAGCGCACCACCAGGCTTGACGACTGTTTGTCGCTGACCAGCCGCACCGCCGCACGCCTCACGTCCTCCGGTGACGCCTGCATGATTGCGCCGACGTCGGCAAAGCCAACAGTCTCCGGCACTTCGAGGTAGGTATAGGTCAGGTCGCCACTGGCGAGCGCCGCGCTTTCAAACGCAGTGAACTGTTTCACGTAGTCGTCTTGGGTTGCCGTGTTGCGCAGCGTCACCATGTCGATAAATGACTTTTCGTTCTCCATTGAAATGATGTTGAACGACTTGGCCAGCGCGTCGGATACCTTCGGGTAAAGGCTCTGTTTGTACGGGGCCACAAGCGCCACCGTGTCCAGCTTGTCTTCCCGGAAGAACAGCACCGCGGTGAACTTCTCCCCGACAAAATTGAAGTTGTCGGTGCAGCGCCCTTTCTGTTCACTGTTCGAGCAGTCGTAATAGCCAGCCGATCGCGTGTATTTATCAATGGGCGTGCCGTAGGCGTAATCCTTGAACAGGCTCACGGCAGCGGAGGCGTTTGGTACGCCGGCAATAAGGCCAAAGCCAGCAGTAAACGCTAAGGCAATCAACTTTTTGGACATCAAGGGGCCGCTCTCTTTCGGTTAGTTTCCATACATCGCTGCACGATACTATGAAAGAGATTTAGCGGCTCCTATCTGGTGGCCCTACACGTTAACTTCGTGGGGCGCGGGGATGTCCTTCTGCAGAAGCTCGATCGTAGACGGGTGTGCGTACCAGGCGCCGGCAATGGCAATGATCACCGGCCCCGTCTCGATCTTGAAGCGCTGGCCACGTCGCCACATCACTCGATGCGCCCACTTGCGCTCTTGCCGGTGACGCTCTTGTCGCTCGGGAATACAGGCGTCTGCGTAGATCCTAACGCCTGGCGGAATGGGCCCGTTAAACACCATGTTCAGCCTCCAGTTCCTCAATGCGCGCCACCAGCTCGGGCACAGCGGCTGCACACATCAGAAACGCGCTGACCTTGCGACTGTTACCGCTTATCTCGATCCCTTTCGCATCCTGTACCAGCGCACCCACCGCCTTGATATGGCTCAATGGCTCATCGGCATAGGTTCGCTCCCGCAGACCATCACCAAGCAATTCGGGCACTTCACAAGCCAAATCGCCCTCAGCGACGGTTTTCGCTCCCACAGCCGACGCGATGCCCAGCAATGCTTCGACGTTCCGGATTACTTCCTCCAGGGGTGGGCGTTTGAAGTCTCGGCCAACCGGGCAAGGCAGCTCCACGCAATCAACCTGGTCATAAGGCGCGTTGCTACCGCCGCAGTGCGGGCAAGTCTCTTTTGGGTACAAATTGGCTCTGATGCCGGCGAAATACTCAGCCACGGCCTGCTCTGGCGCTTTAACCGTGTGTTCAGCCGATCGGGCAAGTGCGCGCTCAAGCACCAGCTCCAGTTCATCAGGCGGTATGGACGTCGAAACGACACACTCGTAGTCATGCTCAACGGTGGGCGCGGCGCCCACCATCGAATCCCACAAGGCAATCGCACGCCTGCAGACCACATCGCGATCCACGGCGCCCACGGATACGGCATCGAGCATTTCCGGCGTGGGCTTGACTGGCACCACCTTCCACTCGGGCGTCGCGGGCTCTCGGAGCGCGTAATACAGGTGGCGAGCGCAATGCTTTACGTCTGCCGGCACCTCAACCATACAGCCAAGGGTTTCGCACGTTTTGTTACTGCTCATTTGTCATACCCTCACTCATCATCCAATCCAACGCGGCGCGAAGCGTGTCGAAGGTCTGGCCGTCGCTCAGGTCATCGTCTGCCGGCGGCAAGAACCACTTGTTGAGTGCATCGTCGTAATACGGCACCAAACCGAATTCATGCTTGTTCTGACGCTCGTACAGATCCAGCCGCTCAGTATCCGAGTGCACGACCTCTTTCGAATGCCGGAGATACACCGCGGCCGCCCTGTGCCAGCCAATCGTAGCGGGATCCTGACCATCCAAAAGGCGCCACGCCTCGCGCACCAGCTGCTCGGCAAGGTGAAGGCGAGCGGCTATTAAATCTTGCGCAAGTTGTTCGCATTGCGTAAGCGGCATAACTGGCGCAACTGATGTATTTGGCACAAGTTGTAGAACTTGTGCAGGTGGCTTGTTCTCGTTGTTCATGGGAGCCCCAACCCGGGCAGCGCCCGGGAAGTCAGTCAGATTGAAGTTATGCCGCGAGGCGCTGGTAAAGCTCGATAATGTCGGCGGCGTTGGCCGCTACCAGTGCCTCGGCTTCGTCCGGACAGACGCTGTTGCCGATCAGTCGCACCTGGTCGACCTTTTTGATATCGCGCCACTCCTCGGCGCCAGTGACTGGATCGACGAATAGGCCGCGGTCAATGATGTAATCCTTGTCGAAGCCCTGAGCGGCTTTCAGCTCTGGCGGCTGCAGCATGCGCAACGTGATATCGATCAGCACGTAGCCGCCAACCAACACCATTTCGGCGGGGTCTTTGAAGTGTTCAGGCAGATATTCGTGCATGAATGCGGCGCAGCGGCGAGCGCCTTCCATCTGCTCAGGCGTCAGTGTGTCCGGCACCTGGACGGCCTCAACAACCGCTACGCGATCTTTTGTCGGCAACGCCGGCATAGGCTCTGTCAGCGACACACCGCCCTTGACAGACCCGTAGTACTTCACCAGGTAGGCGTTAACCAGCCTTTGATTCGAACCTGACTGGCAAATAGTCGATATCGGATCGTGGGCCGATCGGCCATCACCCTTGTAGAAGCCCCCGTTAGCCTGCTCAAAAAACGCTGTCGATATCGCGTGGTGGCCAGTGCTGGTAGCGACCACCCCAAGCGGATCCGTCATGTCAGCGCCCACGGAGCCTTTGCGTAGGGTGACCATGTTGGCGGCAGCCATCGCGAAGTGCCCGCCCTTCACCTGGGCGACCTGGGTGCGCAACGGTTCCTGCACGCTGAAGTTGCGCTGTGACGAACCGTTTGCACATTCGGTAAGGAACGGCGCCGCCACTGGCTGAACAAGCGCGTGATGCGTTCCGCCCGCACTGATCGTTGACACCGGCTCGTCGACGCCGTGAGTGCTGGTATGGCTGTCTGAGGTTCCACGCATTGGCACAATGAACGGCTTGACGCTGGTCAGGACATGACGCCAAAGCCCCTTGGCCACCCGGCGCATGGTGTTCTGGGCCATCGGCCTCTCACGGAAGATCGTGCGGCCGACGTTGTTCCAGTCGATGCACTCAGCTGCTGTACGCCACGGATGCTGTTTGGCGGTTGGAATCTTGTGGCGCTTCGGCGCTGGCCAGACGATCGGTTTCCCATCGCAACGCGCTACCAGGTACAGCCGTTTACGGATGGTCGGTGTGCCAGCGTTGGCGGCGATACGCTCACGCCATTCGACGTTGTATCCCAAGCCACGCACCAGCGCCGCCATAGGCACGAACTCACCAATGGCGTGCATGATTTCCGGCATATCTGGGTGGTCGGCTGGCAGTCCTGTGCTGATCGCCGCAATGAACGCTTTGAAAGTGCGGCCACGCTCGGCCTTGATCGGCTGCCCTTCTTCGCAGATCGGGCCCCAATCGCAGAATTCTTCGACGTTCTCCAGGAAGAGCAGGCGCGATTTCGTGACGAACAGCCAGCGGATGACGACCCAAGCCAGACCGCGCACGCCCCGATCGCGCGGCGCGCCGCCCTTCGCCTTGCTGTGATGCCGGCAGTCGGGAGACGCCCAGATAATCGCCACCGGTTGGCCGCCGGTCGCCAGCAACGGATCGACTTCATAGACGTCGGCCACGTAATGCGCGGTTTCGGGATGGTTGGCACGGTGCACCGCAAGGGCGATCGGGTTGTGGTTTACCGCCACGTCCGGCTCCCGATACGCCCGGGATATGCCTTTGCTCGCGCCGCCGCCACCAGCAAACAGGTCGACTACCAGCTCTTTTTCAAAAGGCAGCCCCATGCTGGGCTGACAGTTCGCTAAATCAGGGAATTTCTGTTGTACAGACATTGGAAATCCTTGCCGGGAATTATTCAGTGAGGGTGTTTCGTTTAGCCGTCGTAGCAGCCGCATGGCAGCGGCATATCGGGTTGCCGCAGGGTGAACGTGCTGGGATCTTCGGCCTCTTCGACCAGGGCGATAAAGTCCCCCCAATTCAGCCGGCGGCCCAGACCGTTTACGGTGTCGAGCTTGGCGTTCTTCTCGATCGCCAGCGCTCGCTGGAGCAGTTCAGGGTGCTTGTCGCGCAAATCCAGAATTTCGGGCTTGGTGCTGGACGGGCAGAAGAAACACGACGACTTGCCCGGTTGGGGTAGGCCGGCGGCCCTGATCGCCTGTACGCACTCCTCGCGCCCCCACTCCCATTCGAGGAGCGGGTAGCGGTTCTCATACTTCGCGCTCTCGAATGTTTTCACCCGGTGCGGTTCGTCCATGTCGTAACCGATGATCTTGGTTACCTTCCGGCCGCTGGCCCACGCTTCGAGTGCGATCGGCCAGTTGTTCAGCCACTTGTCTTGCGGCTCCACCTTGAAACGCTGGGAGCAGGTTTTGAAGCCGTAGGCGATGCTGGGCAGGCTGCCGAGGCGCAGCAGGCTTTCTTCCAGCGTTTCAGGGCGCCCGCCCTTCTTGACGATGGTGATGGCCGGGTATCCGTTGCTCACCAGCCAAGCCGAGAACAATTCGACGTTGGCGTAAGTCTCTGGCCGTTCGCCGCCGGTGTCCGCGAACAGGATCGCGTCCACCGGCTCGCCACGTTGAACCATGCCGATCAAATAGGCGTTGGAGTTGGTGCCGCCGCCGTAGCAGGCCACTACAGGGTTTCGATTCAAAGCGCCGGCCTCGATTCCACATACGCCGACGCTGCAGCAGCTTGCGCCCGCAGCCAAAGCAGCCAGTCTTCTTGGGTACGGGCATTGGCGTATTCGTCCAGCTCGTTGCCATCGGCGTCGACGGCGTTACCGAACGGGCCGGGGTGGTCTGACTCGAAATCAATGCGCCGATCGCACAGCTCGCGCTTCCGTCTCGGCGGATTGGCGGGCAGCGCTTCATCGTTCCAGGCGACTACCAGCCCTTCCATGGTGAACGCGCTGGCTTCACGGCCGCATTCAGGGCATTTGAGCGTGCAGAAGATCCCACGGGTGCCGTTCAGCTCCCCGGCGTGCCCGCACGGGCACGGCTTCAACTGGTCAGCCATCACGGCGACTCCTTTCGATCTGAATTCAGTTACGCGCCGGCCGATGCCCGCAGTGGGTTGGCCAGCTTTTGGAGGTATTCGATGGCCATCAGCACGGGGAACACGGCGAACAGCCCGCCGTCGCAGTGGCTGTCAGGCATCAGGCGCATGGAACAATCTTCGAGATAGCACCAGCCGCGGCCAGGCTCGAAGCCGTAGTAGCAAATCTCGCCCCATTGGCCGATCTTGAAGTGCGTGGCGTGGCGCGCGTCCTTAGACATGCGCTCAAGCTCCTCAAGGTGCTGAGGCCCCAGCTCACCCGGAAGCGCGCGGTTGTCGCCCACATGGATTGGCGGGAGCTTCTTGTCCATGTTCGCGCGCCAGCTCACCCACGTATGGCTCTTCACCGGGCCGCTTTCGTCACTCACGCGGTGGGCGTTCAGTACTTCGAGTGCGCGGTTTCTCGATCCCCGCGGGGTTCGGGCCGCTGCCTTTTTGGCGGGCGGCGTCTTTGGGCGTGCCACCAACTTGGGGTTTGGCGCCGCTTTTGAAGCCTTGACTGGCGTAGTCGGCTCCGCGCTTGGTGCTGGAGCGGCCTCAGACGACGTTTCCGGGGCTTCGGCAGCCTCGACAGCAATAGGCGGCACAGCGGCAACAGGAACGGCCGTCAGGGACTGCTGGCGAGGTTTCAACAGCTCGGCACGTTCAACCAGCTCAAACACCTGATCCACGCGCGCGCTCTCGCCCTGATCGGCGTACACGACTGCAGCGACAGTTCGGCGCCGCTCGGCCTGATCCTCTACCCATTGCACCAGCGCCAGACCGCGCGCCAGCAGCAGGTTGAGGTTGTTGTGGCCACACTGGCGCAGCAACGCGTCAACCTTCGCCTTGCTTTCGTCGCCCATGGTGAACAGCACTTCATGCCGGGTTGCCGGCTTTACTTGGGCGCTCATAGCTCACCCTTCCGCGGCCAGCGGTACGCCAAGAACTCACCAATGCGCCATTCCAAAGATTCGGCATAGACGTGACGGACGCGGGTGCCCACCAGCGGTTCGCACTCTTTCAGCAACTTCTCAGCGTTACGCAGACGCTCGCGCAGCTCAGCGATCACGGTGTTTTCGTCAGCTGGTGCTACTGGCGCCTGCTCGGCTTCGGGCGGGCGGCGAACAATGGCCGCCAGCAGGCGAATGGTTGCCGCACGATCGACGCCAGTGGCTTCGGGGTCGTCAGGGTGAAGGCGCACGAAATTAACCATGTCGTCGTGGCAGTTTTGAATCAGAACGCGCGGGAGTCGCAGATAGTCGTTCAAAGGTTGTTGTCCCGGTGTTGGTTTGACCGGGCAATTATCGACGCTGGGGGAAGGGCCTTCGGCGGCCGGTTTGCGGGTATCCATGGGTAAATCCTTACTCTCTGGCTGAGACTCGAGAGCATAATTACACAAAAGCGCTAATGCGTCATTAGCGCTTTTGTGTTTTGCGCGCCTTAAATTCTAGGGAGCGTTCGAGCCCTTGCATTTCGGGCAGTCACCGAAGCGTTGCGCCTCGGAGATAAAGGCCCCGCAATGATCGCAGCGCATGGATACGTGCCTGGCCTTCGGAGACTTGGCCAGCGTGACACCGGTACCCTTGAGCGCGGCCGTGATGTTTACCCGGCCGCTGGGCACAACCTTGCGCGCCAGCTGGTCGACGAAGGCCTTCGGGATCGCCCTCAAGCCATCCGAATGCTGAGACGACACGGAGACAGCCACGTCTAGCGGGAAAACCTTCGCATGGCTCAGGTCGGCAGTGTGTTCGCCGTCGCCGGCAAGCCAGATCAAATCATTGCCATTCCAGCGGCCGGAGACGCACAGATAGGCCTTGTCCTCGATCGCCAGCGCAGCCTGTACGTCATCAGGTTTGACGTACTGGCAATCAACCGCCAGTTCGTGACGCTCCACCAGGTACGCCAGCGGCCACGGCTTATCGGTTTCACGGAAGCTGTTGTGGTTGGCTGCCTCGCGCTTGGTGAAGCGGTGCGCGGCGTCCAGATTGGTCGTGTAGCCGGCGCCGCCGATCGCGTGAAACATCAAGCGATCACCAGTGTTACCGCGGGAGTCCTGCAGCACATATTCGTCAGTCACAGTACGCCCTCCCCGCCCAGCGCCAATTGCTGCTTGCCGCCAGTGGTTACGCCGTGGTGCAGCTCGACGTCATTGCCGGCCTTGGTACCCATTTCGATATCGATGTTGTTGGCTTTTTTCTTGGGCAGCTCTCGTTTCTTGCCCACGCCTTTGCCGTCGTTCAGCTGCAACATGAACTCTTCAATCAATTCGTTGTGCTTTGCTTCCGAACGCACCAATACGCTGGTGTCTCGCTCGTTCAGCGGTTGATCTGGCCGCGCCGGATCGTAACCAGGTGCGGCATTACCTTGAGGGGCGTCCGGAATAGGCGCGTCATCTGAAGCCGGTACCAGTGCCTGGAGCTTGTCGCGAACAGCGGTCACCCATGCCAGCGCGAAGTGATTGGCCCGCGTTTCTGGCGTGAAGCGGCCAAGCGCAATTTCGCCGGCCCTGATTCGCGCCATGTACGCCTGGCGATCAGTCGTCACCTTGAACCGCAATGTTTCGTAGGCGTAGCAGGCGACGTCCTGTGCGGGAGAAACGCCTACGAATGCAGCCTGGACACGCTTCTTTAGCGCGGTCTTACACCATGTCGACTTTTCCAGGACGATGCATTGGAAGGCCTTGGCCACCACGGCAGCCAGAAACACATCCCATGCTGGGCGCTTCGCCTGGATAATCTCGCTTTCGGTCTTGCCTACGTCGCTCAGGTGCACGTCCGATTCGGTCAGCCGATACTTGCGCATCATCGCCTGCGCCTGGCGCAACGCGGCCGCCGCTTCGTGTTCGTTCGCGCTCGATGACAGAGCGAGACAGTGTTTGATCTTGCGGGTTACCCGCTCCAGCTCCTGTTCAGTAAATTCAGACATGCGCGGCTCCTTGCGGCAGCAAATGGGTTGGGATTTCGAAGAAGCCGAGCTGGCCCTTGTACGGCAGGAACGGAATAGGTCGCGGATCGCGCAGAATGTAAGCCTTCTCGCCCATGTACCAGGGCGAGGTGCTGCTATCCACGCAGTCCACCAGCTCGACGGAGCCGACGATTCCGCCACGCTCAAGCTCATCGAATGGCGGCAGGGTGATTCCCTGAGGGCCGGCGATCCAGCTCGCCGCGTTGTATTCGGCGCGCGTCATGCCTTTGCTGGCGTGGATCAAGAACCGCCCGCGCAGCTTGGTGTTGCGGCTGCGATTCTCCACGTCTTTCCCGCCGTTCAGAATGAGCCATGCCCACGGCTGGCGAATGCTCAGTGCTTTCATTGGTTGAATCCATTACGGCGCCGGTTGATCGGCGTTTGGGGAAGGGACATCGCCTGTTCGAGGCTCATACCGGCACTCATTCGGCGGCGAATCGTTGAGGCGCTGACGCCGTGAGCTGAATAACGCGCCAGCTGCTCGATCGTTCCGCGATGCCCGTTGTAATCGTGGGAGTGTTTTTCACGGCGGCGTGCATGGACTCCTTTGAGGTGCACCATCAGCGCATCGCTACAATGTCCGCGGCGCGCTTCATGTGCCAATTTGGCGCCCAGAGACGCACCAGGTGCTGCCCACTCCAGCGGAGGCATCGCCTTGAGCATGGCGTAAAACGTTTCACGGCAAATGCCCAACGCCTCAAGCGTTTGAGTTCGCGACCAGTTACGCGCAGCGGCGTCACGAATGAACTTCTCCACATCGACCGTCATTGCTCTGCCTCCCGTGGCTGCACGCCACACATCCGTAGTGCTTTCTCCATGCTCCCGGTGCTGTGCACTCGGCGGCGCAGCAGCTCGCGCCCCAGACCGAACTGAGCGGCAAAGCCTACGATCGTTGATTTCATTCCGAAGGCCTCGCGCATGTGGCGCTCGCTAGACTTCCTTCCCCCGCGGGCGCCGTCTTTGCGATCGAGGTCGGTACGATCGATCGCGCGTCTGGCTTGCCATTCACGGCAACGCACGCTTGTACCTGGTGCGGGCCATGCAACATCCGGTATCGCCGTCAGGATCTGCTCAAACTTCACGGAGCTGATGCCCAGCGCCTGGCGCGTCATCAGCTTCGACCAGCCTTTGCCGGCGACCTCGCGGATAAACTTTTCGACGTCGATGGTCATCGCGGCACCTTCACGCCCAGCAGCACATCGCTGACGACTTCCCAGAGCTGCGCTGGCGACCACTGGTACCGGTCGAACTCGGTATCAGGCTGAACGCCGTAGGTACAGGTGGAATGAGCGCCAGCCGGGTATTCGCCGCGCTTCGCCATGATCGTGGCCACACGGCCATCCCCGCCCGGAGTGGTGCCGTGGTATTCGTAGGCGATGGTGTTGTAATCGTTGCCGGCTTCCACCTTGAACTGACCGTCAAGCACTAAATTTGCCCGGCCGTCCGGAGTCCAGGGGCGGCCGCCGCAGGCCGTGCGCGCGCCTTCGTGCAGATACAGCATGTAGGCCCCTTCCTCGCACCGCTCCATTCTGAAACAGTGGTTGAGCTGAGTGCCGACGATCACCCGTGAAGTGAAGTTGAACCGGTGGTCGTGGATCGCCGAGTGGGCGAAGCAAGCCCGGCGCGGCAACTCAGGGTGCCAGACGTGCAGACGCTGATTGCCCTGCAGCTGAACCTGCACGAACCCCAAGCCGTGCAGGGTGATTCTGTCTGTCATCACGTCATCGATGAGCATGGCTCGACCTCCATTTCAACATCGTCGTGAATCCACTCGATATCGAGCAGGTCACATTTGTCGATCTGCCCTTCCCTGAGGTCGTTGCTTGCCCTCAATTGCGCAACGTCATCGTCGGTCGTGTACTTGATCACTTTGCGGAAGTTCACGACTGCTTTCCCGGTCAAAATGATCGTGTTTGTCCTTGCTAAACCCTGTCGAGCGCTCACGCTGCGTCCTCCACTTTTTTGAATTCAATGACCCAAACCCACGGGTTCGATTTCCAGTTGCCACCGTTCAGCGCCCACAGCCAGAAATAGACCTCGCGCGGATCTTCCGAGGCCATGCCGGCGTACTGATCGCCAACGCCGACGATGTACGTCTGAGAGCCGGGCAGCAGCATCAGCCCCTCGGCGATCGCCTGTTCTGGAGTGATATCTTTCAGGCGCTCGACGCGCTGCGCCGTGATTTCCAGATGCGCGCGCGACAGATCCTGAGGCAGCGTCTCGGCGGCTGCCCATTTGGGCTCTTTGCCCTTCTTTGCGAGCTTTGCGAACTCCTCAGGCTTGTCGCGGGCGTATTCCTCGATCCAGTCACCATCTGCACGAAAGGTCACCAGCCCGCCGTACTTGCACCACTCCTCCTGCAACCACAGGCGATCGCCGGGCAAGCCGTAAGGGCAGTCGATGGGGTGGGTTCGATCAGTCCACTTGCCGGCAATCTCGGTGCCGAGCAAGGTGCCGCTGTTTGGAATCCCCGGGTGCCAGTGACCTACCTTCAACGTCCGATCGCTCAGGTGGAAACCCTTCTCGATGAACTTGAATTTCGCCGGCACCCGGTGCGTCTTCTTTCGGCCGTCCAGTACCGCCAGCGCTTGGGAAGCGCAGAGCGGCAGCCCGGTTTCTTTGGGATCGACGTTCATGCGTCACCCCCGGCCTGCTGTTGTGCACGGTGGGCGTCCGCTTGCTCACGGCTGGCCAACTCGAAATGGGGGTGTTTGTCGCCTTCCGCGGTCAGCACCGTCAGCGTGTGGATCTGGAACAGCCCGCCCAGCGTCCAGTTGCATCCCTTCCCTGCGATCGCTTTGGACGGCGAGCCTTGGCCTCGGTGGCGCCCGACGCAGGTGAACCCGATCTGGCCCCCGACGTCCTCGAACTTCTCCCCGGCGCCGGCCGCGATCAGGTCGAGCGCGTTTTGCAGCGTGCCGCATGCTGGGCAGATGAAAACGATCCCCTCCCGGGTTTCAGACTGGGCGCGGTATTCGGCAATGAACTCAGCGTGGGTAATCTCTCTGGCTTGGCTCATGCGGCACGCTCCGACGATTCGGCGCCCAGCACAGGCAAACGCATGGCTGCCTGACGGCAAAGGCGAATCTGATCGTCTGGATAGCCCCAGACATTGCCGGGGCCGTGCAGCTTGTCGATGCCGATGTAGACCGGATCAAGGCGCTGAGCCCGCATCACGTAGTTGCGCAGCTGCTCGACCAGATCGCGAATCGTGCCGTTGTGGCTGAACCCGGGCCATGGGCAGCCGGCGCGAACCTCGATCCGCTGGCCAGTGCCTTCGTCATGCAGGTACACCCGGTGGTCGTAGCTCAGGTACGCCACTTGGTCGTTCTTTTTGGAGTAGAACAGGCAGCGGCCGTAGCTCGAAATCACCTGAATCAAGCGGTTGGCGTACTCACAGCGCAGCAGGCGAGCGAAGTGACCAATGCCGTGTTCGGTGTGGTTGACCTCGATCAGCCGGTGCGCCATCTGCTCGCACAGATCCGCCTTGCAAGCGGCCAGATCCTCTTCGGTTCCAGCGCCAGCAACATCGAGCGAGACTTGAATCTCACGACGCACATGCACCAGCGTGAGGCGCACTTTCGAGGGGGCTGAGCTGACGCCGACGTTAAAAGCGAACCGGTCACTATCCAGCATGGCGCTGGCCCAGGCGGGTTTAGGGGCGATCATACGGATGCCTCGCTTGTCAGGTGTTTGACCGCCTGCACTGTCAGGAACAGGTCGTAGGCCGCATCTGCGCAGGCCATCCGTTTAGAACTATCCCCGTCCATATCTTTGCCAAAGGAAAGCGCCATTACGCCGGATTCAGTATGGTTGATAATCACGCTGTGTTCGGGGATGCCGTTGCGATCGCGGGAGCTGATCGTAAAAACCACCTCTCCCAACGGGGTTTGCATTGGCTCTGGTTTGTTTGCTGCGAAATTCTTGAACATTGGTAATCCTCAGCTCAGCTCTGGACGCACAGGCCGGCCCATGTGGGGCTCAAGGCGTTCCGCCAGCAACTTGGCCATGGAGCGCAACCCCTCGCGTTTGCTGGGCGGCGCGAGGCCAATAAAGCTGTTGCCCTCCAGCGACTCGACCAACAGCACAACGGCGGGCGGAGTCAATTCGATGGCCTTGGCCGCATTCAGATCCTGCTCAAGTGCTTGCGCCATATCGGCCCAGCTCTCGGCATCGAAGCCTGGCGGAGGATTGAATTCAAAAGTGTCCGCCAACAGTTCGGCATTCCCTAAAAAGCGCATCCGGTGCGCCAGCAAGCCGGCAGACAGGGGGCTAACGATGAAAAGGTTTTTCATTTTCGGTATCTCTGGCTGAGTACCGAAGCATAATTACATAAATTTGATAACGCGTCATTAACACTTTAACGCGCATACGCCTTTATGTTTTTGGCGCCTGAAACGCCCCAGAATCGCCACTGTCAGCTGGCTCGCGCTTCCTGGTACTGCTGGCTGGCATACCACTTGGCTAGCAGCGCCTCGACACCTCCGGGAACCACACGGCTTGCCGCCCGCACCAATTGCGCGCACACGTCGACCAGCTCGATTTCGCGGCCGTACTCCGCAATGAACCGGGCTTTCACACCATGAACCGCCAGCATGGACGGCACCGGGCCGTGCCCTTGCTGGTGATGGCCGGCGCACAATGGCAGGACGAAGTAATGGGCATGGGCCTTGGTGCGACCATCACAGTGGTGGATCGAGACATGCGCAGGCAGGGTGTAGTCGCGCGGCCGGCCGTCCAGCAGGCAGCAGATGCACCCGCAGATATCGGCGACGTCGTGGTGCCACTGCTCCTCAGCAATGGTCTTGTGCTTGCCGGCGATCATTGGGCACCCCCAGCAGCTGAGCTGCTGTCGGGACTGATCCGGGCTTTGCCAAGCAGCTGATCCAGCGCCGCACGCCCTACCACGCTTGGGTTGACTGCTGGCGTGGCCTCCGTAGCCAGCGCAGGAGGTGGGGCGATGTGCACGGATGCCGTGGCCAGCGCCTGAACCTGTCCAGCCCGCTTTTGGCTCTTTTCAGCCAGCGCCGCTTTGGTGGCGTAGCCCTCGCAGCCATGGAGGAGCAAGGAAACCGGGTGGCACTTATCGACGACAGAGCCCGCGTGTTCCTTGGAGACGTAGAACGCCGCGATCGATGGCGCCTGCTCGCCTACACGGTCGACCATCTTGCAAATTTGCCCAGCTACTGTACGGTTATACAGTGGCCATTGTTTATAGCGCTCTCGGTAAGCCGAAGCGTATGCGTGCCAGGCGGCGTAGGACTTGCTGGCAGGGTTTGCCGGGTAGTTCTCTGGCTGCACCAGGTCACCCGTATTCTTTCCTGCTTTTTCAATCCTTGATGCTCTTTGAGTCTTATCTAATGTTTCGGGCTTTGCCGTAATCGGCAATGGCGTTTCCGCTGACGCCGTAACCGGTACCACCGTTTCCGGCAAATCCGGAAACGGTGGATTGGCCTTCGCTTCCCTCTCAAGCCGGTACTCCTCGGCGGCCTCTAAATCAGGCGTTTCAGAGACTTCATAATCAACACCGACGAAGTTGCCGCCCTCGCGCTTGAACTCACGGTAGATGTAACCCGCAGCACGTAGCTCGTTGATGATGCTGTAAACCTTGTCCTTGCCAGCTGACTTACCGATCGCGTTCTTGGTGCGGTTCACCAGATCCCGGGGCTGTACCACCCACTTGTCGGGCTTGCTCAACAGGTACACCAAAAGGCCGCGGGCTTCCCACGAAAGACGGTCATCTTCGATGGTGGCGGTCGGTAGGGTGTAGAACTGGCTTTTGCGTGCTGCGCGAACGATGCTCATCGAGCACCCCCTTGAAATTCGGATGCTCTAGACGATTTTGTAAGGTTTTTCGCACGCGGCTGTACGGATCCGTCAGGTTTATCCTGAGAATCGGTGCTAAAGGCGCGTGGAATAAGGCCGGAACGTTGGCAGAGCCAGTCCCTGTGGTATACTCGGGCTACAAACAAGTAAGCCCCCTTTTGCGTCGAATCCTTCGAGCAAAAGGCAAGCAAGGATCGCTTCCCGGACGAAAGGTGTTTGTAAGATTTCTCATATGCTTCAGGAAAAAGAACCCTCTAAACCTTGCCGGGTCGGGTTCTTTTTTTTCGCCTCCATTTTGATGTTACGTCTGCATCGCTGCAATTTGGCGTGCTGTATATCACACGGCCAGCATCATCGTCTAAAGCAATTTACCCGCCTACATCCTTGTTCGGCTTGACCTTTTTAGGAATCAGCGCCGCCACAACCTGCAGATAAAGCGCCTTCGAAACCCCGCGTTCACCGCTCGGAGCCCCCTGAATTTGCTGCATTTTCAGCTTGCTGGAGCGCAGAAATTTATGATCCAGATCGTACATGTTCAACTTTCGTCGTAGACGCACGCCACGCGCGATCGATGCGCGCAATTCACGCTCCGGAAACGGCTGGTCGAACCACCCGAATGGCAGGTTGATCACCTGTTCCAGGCGTCGAGCAAGCCTTTCCGGTATGCCTGACCGATCGTTGATGGCCACGCTCAGCTGGTTTGAGAACATTTTGCGTTCCTTGTCTGCCAGGTGCGTCAGCAGGTTTAACCGCACCCCCTCGCCTTTCAGATCGACGTACAGAATCAGCCGTTGACGCCGTGCGCCTTGCGCGGCGGCGACAGCTTCGTCGACCGTGGTTGCTCCTTCAAATACTTCAATGTTCATCAAGTTATCGCTTTGTTCAGAATCCCACTCGATCTTAAACCAGATAACACTAAACGGCTGTTTTTAATGTCAAAACGCCTTATCGTGACAAGCACCAATGTACGGGGATAGTTTTTAGGCGCCACTCCCCGTACATTTCGGCGCCGAAAAGCTCGATTCCTCACGATAAGGATCCAAACCGCATGTTTTTCACCAATCTGCTGCTCTACCGCCTCACTCAGCCTCTCGCTGTTGACCTGGAAGCGCTGGAAAAGGCCCTGTGCACCAAACGCGCCCGACCGCCAGCATCGCAAGAACTGAATACCTACGGCTTTGTCGCGCCGATCGGCAAGGGTGACGACGCCCCGCTGGTGCATCACAGCCACGGGTTTACGCTGATCGCCACCCGTAAGGAAGAGCGCAATCTGCCCGCCAGCGTGGTGCGTGACGCCGTTCGGGAGAAGGTCGAAGCGATCGAGGCCGAGCAACTGCGCAAGGTCTACAAAAAGGAACGCGACCAGATCAAGGACGAAGTGACTCAGGAGCTGCTGCCCCGGGCATTCATCCGCCGTAGCAGCCTTACTGCCGCGATCGACGTCGAAGCGGGCCTGGTCTTGGTCAACACCTCATCGCCAGCCCGGGCAGAGGATCTGTTGTCGACTCTGCGTGAAGTACTCGGCACCTTGCCCGTGCGGCCGGTCACCGTGAGCATTGCACCGCCGGCATCCATGACGGCCTGGCTCCAGACCGAAAAAACGCCGGACAACTTCTACGCCCTCGATCGCGCGGTACTGAGTGACACCCACGAAGATGGCGGCTCAATCAAAGCCACCCGGCAGGATCTGACCAGCGAAGAAATCCGCATGCACCTGGCCACCGGAAAGATCGTTACCAGCCTGTCTCTCGCTTGGGACGCCAAATTGTCCTTCGTGCTGAACGAGAAAATGACCATCACAGGCCTGCGCTTTGAGGATCTGCTGAAAGACAAGGCCAACGCTGACGGCGGCGATGATGCAGCTGGCCAGCTCGACGCCAGTTTTGTGCTGATGATGCTGACCTTCCGCGACTTCGTGCCGGCATTGCTCGATGCGCTGGGCGGCGAAGAGATTCCGCAAGCGGTCTGACCCAAATCGCAGGCGAAAAAAAGCCGCGCTACCGAGGTAGCACGGCCCTTTCCCGCAAATACTCAGCCAGAGATTTGCCTGCGCATTATCAAGCGCAAGCCACGGATAATCAAGGAATCCCCCCGAAATGCGTGTTGTGTTTAACGGCCGCCACCGGACGAAAACCGGCAAGGCGCCGAAGAAACCCGTTCACTGGTTTGGAACAATTACGGTCAGCGGCGCCACCGGTGACGCGATGGCCTGCAGCTGGTCAAGCGACAAGGGACAGCCACTGCTTTTGCAGCAAGCCATTCAGGCGATTCTGCTCGCGCTGACTGACGCCCAGACTGCTTTCGCGCTCGAGTATCAGGCCCAGCCTGATCGGGTCACTTTCGACATGCAGAGCCGGTGACCATGCGCGTAGACATACAGAATCTGGACTTCACGCTTCAAAAAATGATCTTTTCGCCCCAGATCGGCGCCAAAGTGCAATGTGGCACTGCCAATCTGGTGGTTGTTCCGTTCAGCCCCCAACCGTATATCAACCAGGTAGAGCTGGCGGCATACGGGATCAGCCCAGACGACGGGCCGGCGCTAATGCGTGCGGTTAAGCTGGCGTTCAGCATGGGGTTGATAGGTTCGGACATAGCCCCGATTCGGGTGGGTAACGCGTTCGAGCTGTTGAAGGATCTGCCTCAGCAAAAATTGTCCCGCATTGGTACGGGGATAGTTTTGGCCATGGGCGTGGCACGATTGAATGACCTCGATCACCGCCAATGGCGTGCATGCGGCTATCGGTCGCAAGGGGAGTTCTTGGACTACTGGGCGCGGACGATGCCGGAAGCGCCAGCAGATTCGAACCCCTGGTGCTGGTTAATCCACTTTGAATACAAGGGCTGAATTATGTATACCCTCCCCCTCTTGGCGCTGGCCATCTGTTCCGCGTTCATCTATCGGGCGAAACACCCAAACAAAGCGATCAACCCAACGTCGGCCAAAACATCCAGGCGGCTGCGCCTGGTACTTGGCATGCTGACCATGATTTTCTGCACTTCGGCAGCGTACCGGGCTCCGATCGAAATAGGCGAGGCACTTTCGAGCGCTCAAACACGCCAGGCAGAGTTACAGAATGACAAGTTACAACGCCGAATGATGGCAGAAAGGCAGCACGTTCAAGCACTTATCGAAACTTTGGGCGGTATCGATAACTACCGGGCTTACCTACAAGCCGGAAAAGCACAAAGTTACTGAAATAAACATACCGTTTATCGGAAAAAAACCCTTTATTCGGGAACTTCCCCATGCCAACCTCTACAAACGTTCTAACGTTGGCTGTGGGGCACGGTGTGGGTTCCAGCTTGATCGACCGGCCGAAACCCCTTTAAACACTGGGGAAAAAGGCCAAACGTTCGGGGATATGATATCCCCGGTACTTAGTGCAAAATCCGCGACCTTTTCTGTGTAATACCTAACGCTTTAAAAACCTACGTCTAGAAATTGTTCTCCCAGGAATACCCATGCCACGGAACGCCCACGAACGCATCGCACCATACACCTGCATAAAGGCTGAACATCATGTCGCTCAATCAAAGGACAATCGAGAAGATAACCATCCCGGGCAAGTATCACGATAAAAACGGCCTCCTCCTGCGTGTAACTCAGGGCGGTACCAAATCGTGGATCTGTCGTTATCAGCTCAATGGCGCTCGCCATGATGCTGGGCTTGGTTCCTTTCCTGAGGTATCTCTGGCCGATGCTCGCAAAGCAACGCTTGAGCTTCGCGTTATGGTGAAAAACGGGATTGACCCGCTTGCCGCCAAACAGAAACCTACCGCTACACCTCCGACCTTTGAAGAAGAGGCCTACGCCTTCGTAGAGCGAAACCGCGCTGGCTGGTCGACGAAACACGCCGATCAGTGGTGCAATTCCCTGCGCGATCATGCATTCCCAGTCATCGGTTCCAAGCCTATCAAAGACGTCGATACAGACGACATCTTGAAGGTTTTAGACCCGATCTGGCGCGATAAACCGGAAACTGCCCGCCGTGTCCGTAACCGTATGGAACGCGTAATTGACTTCTCGAAGACTCGCGGTCACCGCGAAGGCGAGAACCCGGCGCGCTGGCGCGGGCACCTCAAAAACGTGCTTTCCAATGTGGCGATCGCAACTGTCCCTTTAGAATCCATGCCGTATTATGCGCTTCCGGAGTTTATGAGCCGGATCGAGGGTGACGACACCCGCGCCGCGCGCTGCCTCCAATTTCTGATCCTCACGGCCGCCCGCACCACCGAAGCGATGGGCGCCAAATGGGACGAAATCGATTTTGAAACACAGACCTGGACAGTGCCGGCCGAGCGCATGAAGAACAGCGAGCCGCACCAGGTGCCACTGACTGAGCAAGCCATGGCAGTGTTGAAGGACGTGAACACCCGCGGCCGGAGCAATTACATCTTCCCGAACCGCAAGCTGAACAACACGATGGCCGAAAACGCCCTGCGCCGGCTGCTGGCCAAGTACGAAACCGGCTGCACTGTGCACGGGTTCCGCGCGACGTTCCGTATGTGGGCAGAAGAGAAAACCGACTTCCCGTCGGAGATTTGTGAGAAGGCCCTGTCTCACACGATCGGCAACGAGACGACCCGCGCCTACAACCGCGGCAACTCGCTCGAAAAGCGCCGCCCACTGATGGATCGTTGGGCCAAGTACGCTACCGAACGGATTTCACCAAACCGTCACTCGGTGGCGCGCACCGCATCCAGAGCGCAGCCAACCAAAAGCACTTCCATAGAGCGGCCGTAGGCTTTCGCCGCCTTGAAGTCGCGCGCCAGTATCTTGGCCGCGGCGGCACCTCCCGGGTATGGGCCCACACGGGTCAGATACTCGGGCTTGGCGGGGATTTCCTCGGGCTTGATGCACTTTTGCGGCACCAGCACTTCACGAATTTCAATCTGGACGGTCGGCTCGGGCGCTTTTGATGTGCACCCGGCAACCGCCACCGCCAGCACAACGCTGGCCAGCAGTTTACTGTTCATCATCCCCCCAATAGGCACGTAAAACGTCGTCGGCGCTGGTGTTCACCGCCTCAGCCGCCCGGACATGCTCGGCCTCGATATCGTCCTCGGCTTTCGCCTCCTGGCGCATTTGCGCCCGCTGCTCTTCGGCCGCTTTCTGATCCTTGGCGAACTGGGCTACCTTTTCGTTGGAGACTTCCAGCGCACGCTGCAGCGTCCTGACTTTCTCTTGCTCGGCACTGAGCAGGTCGGCCGCGTTCTTGACCTCCTCGTTGCGTGACGCGCTGCCGGCATCGAACACCTTGGTACCGGCGAAGATCAGCAACAGCGCCAGCGCCAGGCCGGCCCAGATGTTCACACCGGCCCCAGATCGCGCAGGCACAGCGCTGTTTCATGCGTGCGGCGCTTCTCGATGCCCGGCATCCACTTCGGCTTTAACCACTGCATGATCTGGGCGCAGGCCTCGCGGCGGCGACCCTGACGCAGCAGCTTCATCATGGTGCTTTCTTCGCCCGACTTCTTGAGAGCAAACAGCCCATCCTTGACGCCTTTTTTTCCAGTGCCCAAGTTGTCCAGCAGCAGGTTATAGGCCTGCTGTTCACCCTCGGTCAGCTGATCGAAGCCGATCGGCCCGGCGCTGGTCTTGATCGCCGGCAGCTTGGCCACCAAAAACTGGTGGTTCGTTTCCAGCCGCTCGAACAGGCCCTGCGCGCACTCCGGAAGGGTGCGCGCCGGCTGCCCAAACTGGACGTCCTTGCCGGTTTTCCCCATGCAGACTGTCGGGATCCCCAGCCCATCGTCGTAGACGGTCAGGCGGGTGCCCTCAGTGGCGGCAACAGAGAGCGCCAGCGCGATCGCCACGGCGGTTTTCTTGTTGCGTTTGCCCACATCGAGGATGGTGCTACTGACTTGCTGCTGCGTCGGCCTGGCTGTCATCGCCGCCCTCCTCGATCAATTTTTTGTTGATGAAATGGATCCCCAGATTGGCGATCTTCAACAGCCCGGTGGCCACGCCATACATCCATGGCGGGATAGGCAGTGTTTCGAAATACACCCAAGCCACCGCCACACCGTCCAGCACGAAACCCAGTGCGATCAGGTGTGTGTTGTAAGGCTTGAGCCATTGAACCCAGCTCTTAACCTTCTTTCCGCCCACGGCTTCCACCCTGTTCCCGTTCCATTTGTTCCACTCGAATTTCGAGCTGATACGTTGTCTTCTTGAGCGCATCGACATCGAACCTCAGCGTCGACGTAGCGCTGCTCTGCTGGCGCAGATCGCTTTGAATGAGCGCGATATCCTTGTTGATGGTGTTGATCGACGTGAGGATGCCGTCGAGCTTGTTGTAGATGCCTGTGCAGATCGAAATCAGCAGCCCGGCAACACAGGTCTGGACGATCCCCAGCGCCAATTTGGCCAGTGGCGTCTCCATAATTCGCTTAGCGTCAGCGGCCATTTTGCTGTCCTGTATACCCATGATGGTTTGCCCATATTGTCTACTGATGCGCATTGGCCACTGTCGCGGGGTTTGCGCGTTAGAAGGGCTTTCGCCCAGATTTGGCGATGATTTCCGCCACGTTCCCGACTGATTTGATTACCGCGTCAAGCCGCGAAAGCTGCGCGTTTGCGTACTTGTTTTCATGCTCGCGGTTCTTCTTCCATAGCTCGAACGGCTTGCTTTCAAACAGGGCCTGCACCTTCGTCGTGGTCAGGCGCCCGCACCCCACCAGATCCTGCTGGAAGTACAGCGCCAGCTCCGCTCTGGTCGAGTTGATCGAATCCCATAACCTCACGCGATCGTTCGCTGATGGCGGAATGGGCAGGAAATCGGGCCGGTGCAAGCTCTGGCACCCCCTCGCTGACGTCAGATACTTGAGCGGCCAGCACGCCGTATTCGCTGGTGATGGCGTACACAAAATGGGCGGCGCGCTGTGCAGCCAGAAGGTAGGCATCAAACAGGCCCACAAACTGGCTGTCCTTGAGCTTGCGCACGCCGGCAATGCGTTCGATCAGCACCTTCTCGCTGCTGCCGTCATCGACGTACACCAGTGGCTCTTCATCAACGCCACGCACGCATGCCGCGATCGCGCCGCACCACCAGCTGTAAGCCGTCTTTTTGTAGGTGCCGTCAGCGATCAGGGTTTCGATGATTTCCGCCTGGTAACCCAGCAGCGGGGTGTAGATCAGCGTGTTGCCTTCATGCTCGAACTCAACCTGGTCGGGATAATCGGTGTTGAGGAGCAAGTAGTCGCTGAAGTGACCCTCGCCCAGGGGGAAGTCCGGCCCGTCGTCGCGTGTGGCCGCCATGTAGCTGCCGATCACATACATGCGCTCGTTGACCGACCACAGGCGCGGGTCAGTCACAGCACCTGGTCGATCGCTGGAGCGAGCAATGCGGCTCAACAGCACGCTGGCGGTGCGCTGGTCGAACACGGCCGGGATTTCGCACAGATCCTGAATATCGTCCATGTCCAGCTCAGTCAGCTCGATCGACAGACGCCGTGTATTGATCGGGGGGATGTACTTCATAGGGCACCAAAGGATTCGGATTGCGTGAACGTGAGGTTGAGCGCGGTGAATTCGTCGATGTTGCGCGCCAGGCTGACTTCACAGGACACAGGCACCAGTACCCAGCCGGCGGAATAGCCGCGGCCTTCCTCGACGACGCCGTGGGTGATGGTGATTTTGTTGGTGTATTCGGATGGCAGGCCAAACGTCCCGTCCGGATGCACTGCAGCAGCCCGGAGCTGGTCAAACCAATCCTTGATTTCGCCGTCGGCGTCGTAGCAGGTGATACGCACTTCGACCGCTTCGGCGCCGGTCGGCGTCATGGTGAAGCCAGAACCGACCTTTACCGGGTCATACCCCAGCTGCACGCCGTTGTAGGAGACTTCGGTTGCCAGCAGGTTGACCCGCGGCGCGCCAATCTTTGCGATCGGCTCAACACCGATGTGCCAAAGGTTCGTGCGCTCGCGCTGAATCCCTTGGGCTTCCTCATACATCTGGATCAGCTTCGACCAGGTGACGCCGGCCAGAATGATGTTGTCGCCACCGCCGCCGAACTTCGCGCTGCGGCCCAATACGTTGTCCATCACCTTGTTGGCGGCGCTGTTCAGCTTGCCGTTGAGCAGGTCACGCCCGGCAGATGCGAACTTCTGGATTTTCGAGTTGAGCCCGCCCTTGGGCAGAAACTTTTCCGCGCCCTGGTACGCCAGCCGTTCGAAGATGTTGGCCATCAGATCGACCTCACCTCAAAGGAGAAACACTGCTGCGGCAGGCGTTCTTCAAGGGTGGTGATGGCGGCCTGAGCTTCGGCGGCGGAAATGCCGAACGGATCGGCACCCTGGCTGCGCGAGGCCTCCAGAGCCGTGGCGTTCTCGAGCGCCAGTTTCATTTTCCACAGCGGCTCGATGATTGCGAACTCACTGGGCGTCAGATCGAAGTCTTGGGCGCCCTCGGTGGTGTTTGTCTCATCAATCGGAGTGTGTATGCCGTCGGCGCTGGTGGCGTTGGCCAGGCGCGCATAGCCGCAATACTTGCGCACGGCTTCACGCAGACTCCTGGTGATTTGATCGTCATCCAGCACGCTGCCAATCGGCAGCACCGCGACGTACTTTTCTACCAACTGGCTGAGTTTCATGGTTACTGATTCGCAAACCAGTGGAAGTGCAGCGTTCCCTGGCAGATCAGCACTTGGGTTTCGTTTTCCCAGTCGCGATCGGGCGTATCCATGATCAGGCAGGCGTCTTTGATTTCTTCTTTCTTGGTGTAGCTCTCAGGCCGGCCGGCGTAGACGGTGGCGTTCTGCTGAGCGCCTGATTCGATCACCTTTTTCAGGAACTCGCTGCAGTGGTTGTTCTCTGTCTCGTAGATGGCCACCGGGCCTTCCTGCTTGGTCTTGTTCTGCGATGGCTGAACCATCTTCTGACCGATCGGGCCGAAAAACTCCACCACATCGCCTGGCGTAGCGACCGGCCACGGGAACTGCTTGATCAGCAACACCATGTCGGGGAAGTCGTCGAATACGATAGTGGCGTCAGCCTGGACGGCTTTTTTGCCCATATCCTTGATGTTTTGGAACGTGCGGCTTAATACGCCAAATTTTTCAGTAGCCATCGGGCAACCCTCTGATTGAGTACAAACAGGGGCTATGCTCACACGTAAAAAACCCCGCCTTTGTGCGGGGTTTGCGTGTTATTGGCGGGTGAAAAAGCGCTTGATATCGGCCCGGTCGAGCGCGGTCAGCGTGGCCATGGCCACCTGCACCGGCAACGCGATGTAGTTGCCGTTGGAGTCCTTCGGCGCATCGAGCGGGAAATTGATGCTCTCGATCACCACCGGCGCGTAGGTTCGGCCGGCATACGTCAGCCCCAGCAGCTTGGGAGCCTTCGAAGGGAACAAGGCTTTGATAAACGAATCCACGTCCTTGGTGGTCTGCAGCACCTCGGACAGAATCCCGTCCTCGGCCAGCTCCTGCGGGAAAACCCATTCGAGCAACCGCGCCAGCGGTGCTTCAACTTCGGTCAGTGCGCTGCTCATCGCCCGGAAATGCAGGGTGAAATTGAGCTTTACCGGTGGCATGCCCGAAAACACCTGGCGGGAGTTGAGCTTGGTGATACCGGTACGCCCTTCCAGCTCTTTCACCGCGGCCTTGAGCTTGTCGGAGCCGGTGTTGAGCATGTCGGCAATCGCGCCCTCCTTGAAAGGGCTGACAGCCTGCAACGCATTGAGAACCGGAACAAGCGATCCGGATTGCAGCATGCCGGCCAAGGCTGGCGCCTTGGTGTCGGGCCCGGTGTTTTCGAAGGGAGACTGCCAGTTTTGGGCGACTTCGATGTTGCCATCGCTCAGCGCGCCAAAGACGCCGGCAAACTCGGTGATATCCGCCACGCCTTTGGAGTCGCACACGAATACCCGGCCCAACAGCAACGGCGAAAGGCTGCCCCAGTCGCTGCCGAGGTCGCTGCTCAGGGTTTTGAGCCCCGGGATAAAGTCGCCGCTGACCCCCATGACATTGCCGACGGTTTTGTAGAGGTTGTCGCCCTCAATCAAGCCGTCAATCTTGCCCTTGGCGGTGTCCATCAGGGCTGAGACGGACGTTTTCCCCGAAAAAAGATCGGAAACGGTGCCGACCACCGAACCGGCCGCCCCTTCGAGCGCCTTCCGGTTGGCGGTACCGCCCAGCATGCTATCGACGCTGGCCAGGCCTGCGTCGATAGCACCAGTGACCACACCGGAACCGGTGCGGCCGACAAAACCGGCAGCCGACCCTAGCAGTTTGTTGGACGTCGCCCCAGCAGCGGTACCGGCCACACCCTTGATCGATGCGCCAACCGATTTGCCGAGACTGTCCAGGCTAAGGTCGACCATGGGTTACTTGCCCAGCATGCGGCGGCGAATGCGCATCGACTTCGCGCGCTTCATCTTGGCCTGTCCAGAAAACGCCTTCATCTGCATTTTGCGAACGGCAGCCTTCTGGCCAGCGGTCAGGCGCACGGTGCCGCCTACACGCTTCTTGATGCGTACCTTCTTGCCGCCACGGATGGCAACAACCTTGCGGTAAGTGGCATCGAGCATGGTGTCGTCATCGCCCACGACGAACTTGCCGGCGGCGTCGATCATCGCGTCATCACCTTGCGGCAGCTTATCCAGCAGCACGTCGTGAACACGGGCGGCCGGCTCGTTGCCGAAAATCACTTCGCCATCGAGCAGCGCGTCGACGTCCGCCTCCGGAACGCCGGTTTCTTGCAGGTAGTCGCCCACCAGCTCAGCGACCGCGGCCACGTACTCGGACTGTTCATCCGTCAGGTCTGCGTCATCATCGGTAGCGGTACCGACGCACAGGGCATACAGGCGATCGCCGTAGCCCTCGCCTTCGTCCAGCTCAGCTTCGGCCCATTCGTGAACAATGCTCACGGCGTCCTGACGCATTTCCTCGGTAAATACGAACTCGGTGTTGCTCGAATCCTTGTTGTTGGCGCTGTCCAGCATGGCAGCGTGCTGCTGATTCTCTTGCTGCGCTGGTGGTGCTGGCGGCGCTGCAAACAGAGCAGCAACTACCGCGGTTTGCGAGACGACGCTACGCACTAACTGATCCATAAAACCCCCTTAAACCCGAACGATTGTTTGTTGCGCTTCGGTTACGCGGTTGGTGCCGTCGTAGCAGATGAAAGTGCCTACGTTCATCTTCTCGAAAGGCTGATTTTCGTTGGCCTTGACCTCGGCGTTGTAGCAAGCGCCGTCCAGTTCCGCGCTTGGCTGCAACCAGCCAGCCGACTGCAGGGCCGGAAGGAAATTGCCGAGGAACTTGGTGGTTTTGTCGATCGCCTTGTGCATCGGCAGCTGCAAGGACTCTTGGGCGACGGCCGCAATGGTGTCGTCCACGTAAGTGGCCATTTCAACCACGCCGATCAACTTCGACGCGCCTTCGGTCTGGGCACCCGTGAGGGAGTCGTACCATGCGTATTTCGGGCCGCTCGGATAATCGACAAAGATCACCGGGTTGATGCGCGAAGCCGCCAGCAATTCCAGTTCGTCGGCGTCCGGCTCATAGGTCTGCGTCATGTTCACGCGATCGACCGCGTATTCACTGCCGGCGATCACTTCGTTGCGCTTGGCGATGCCTTTGGCGTTGGTTACGGCGTTACGGGCGCAGCGATAGCCGATGTTCTGGCCAGAGGTGCCCATGTAGGCCTTGCCGCCCGCGGCCGGATTGTTGGCGATGATCGGCGCCCAATAGCACTGGCTGTACAGGCTGTCGGTTGCCCCGCCCACAGAGGCGTAGAAGGTCGCGGCCGCCTGCGGCGTGAAGCGTCCCGGGATGTCCCAAGCCACTTGCTTGTTGATGTCGTCGCCCAGGCCCAGCAGACGCGAAATCAAAGCGACGTTTTCGGTACCGCCGGCACAGATGTAGGTAAACGACGGCTTGGCGCGCTTGATGCGGTTGATCGCAGCGTCCATATCGTCAGTGGTGTACAGGGTGCTGCCTTCGGTGAAGTAGTCCAGTTTGGTGGACGCGAACACGTCCTTGCTGTCCTTCTTGCCGTAGAACACGCAGTTGACCGGCACCACTGCATCATCGGCCACGTCGACCACTTCCAGCACGTCGGTGTACTGCGCCACGATATCGCCGATGAAATAGGACTGGTTGAACTCGTCCAGGGCCTCACGATCGAGCGAGCCCGTGAATGGACCCAGCACCAGCGCGTTGGTGGTCACGTCACGCAGCTGGATAACGACTTCCTTCGACGGTACCGCTACGCCCAATGCGTCCTTTGCAGGATTGGCATGGATTTCGGCGATCACACCGTCAGAGAAACATTCCAGATGCTTGAGGGCGAGCAGGTAATCGCCACTGGCGCCAACCTCTTCGTCCACCAGCGACCACACCGCCGGGGTTACAGCTGGCTCGCCAGCGGGTACCGAGGCCTTGGCCACCATCAACTTGTTTTTGGCGTCAGACGCCACCAGGCGCGATGCAACAGCCTGGACGGTGCCCTTCTTGAGTGCTTCGTAGATGTGCACCTGCGGTTCGGCCAACTTGGACACGGACAGCGACTGAGCAGCGCCCAGAACGCGTTTCTGCTTGCCCTTGCCGACGCCGAAAGCCTTGTCGATGCGTCCGCGCGGGAAGCGACCGACAATGGCCATGTTGTGCGCCACGGTGCTGATGCTTGGAACTTCGGATTGATCGTCGATGCGATTGAGCTGCACGCCCGATCGCTTGCCAACCACGCGGTCAAATGGAATGGTCATTACTCGCCCCCTTCAACAGGTTGAGTCGTGGCTTTGCCGGGCTTCTCGGCCTTTTTGGGCTCGACCGGGGTTTCTTGTTCAACAAGTGCAGGCACGATCGTCGCGAATTCCTCGCTGTCATTGCCGGCACGGTCGGCGAACTCGGCGAAATCGGTCACCAGAAGCCACGCCTGCTCGTAGCTTTTGACCTTGACGGTTGCCTCTTCGCGGGGCGCCAGTTCGGTGCTGAGGCCAGTGGACGGAACCACCAGCGGGAAGTTGCCCTGGTGCGATACGGTCACGTTGAACGGGTAGGTTTTTTGGCCGGCGACGATCGCATCTGCGAGTTCGCGGGGCGCTTTGCCGGCGGCGCGGTTAATCGTTACTGCTTTGGTCTGGCTCATGTTTCACCTGTACGCCGTAAAGGCTGTCCCACTTATCCAAGCGAGCTGGCCCGGCCAAGGATCGCTTGAGGTTTTCGTACTGCTCCCAGTCGAACTCGGCCGTGATGCTTTCGTGTGGCTGAATCGAGCGATTCACAGACTTCACACTAAAGCGGCTCGCGGTGTTGTTGCTCAGGGTTAGCAGGGCGGGAAAGTCCGTGATTTCGGGCAATCCCCACACGTTCAAAGCTACAGGCTCGGCGAGGGCCGATTCGTCTTCGGTTTGCGTGGTTTGAGCATCGAGCAGGGCCGCCATCGTTGCCGCGGCCGCACCTTCAACATCCTGCCCGCTCAGGTTCTGGGCCGACGCCTCGAACGCAGCAGCGGTGCTTTCAGCGGCGGCGGTGGCCAGCGCGTCAGCATCAGCCGGCGGCCCGTTGGCAGGCGCTGAGGTGTCGACGTTGCCGTCACCCTTCACGCCTCCAGCAAGGCTATCGGTAGCATCACCCGTAGCGGTGTTATCGCCGTCAGCATTGCCTGCGTCATCAGGGGCGCCGGCTGGGGGAGAATCACCGGTAGCACCATCGGAACCATCAGCACCTGGTGCGGCGCCAGTCGGCGCCACGGCCGAAGCCCCGGAAGCCGACGCCGAAGCGCCTTCTTCCAGAGCTGGCCCAGGTGCTGCGTCTGTAGCCTTGGCGGTGGGCGCGGTGGTAGCCGCGGCCTTCGCTTTCGTACTTTTCGCAGCCATGGAGCCCCCTTACGCGGACAGCGCGTAAACGTTTTTGACGATGATCAGCGCAACGCCCAGCGCCGACGGCAGGTGCGGGTTCACCTCAGTCAGGCCGCGACTGAAGAGCGCCGCACCAGACAACAGGTCTTTGCCCACAGCCAGAGGAATCAGAGTCTGCGGTACCGCATCCGAGAACACGATTGGGTTACGGGCAACCTGCGGCGAGCGACCGATACACAGAATTTCGATATCGGTTTCGGTTTCTTCGACGACGTAAGGGCTGTAGTAAACGTCGTATTTGCCCTTGTAGCGGCCGATACGGAAGATGCCAGGACGCGCAGTGATGCCGGACGACACGAAATCGGTGCTGTCCATTGCCTGGAACTGAGACGCGCCGATCGCGCCCACGTACATGAAGGACAGGCCGTATTCCATGGTGGTGTTGGCCACCTCTTGGTCGACCGCGCCCACGAACGAACCGAAGTCGCGCCAGATCATGGAGCGGGTTTTCTCGACCAGCTGACGTTCGGCGTCGAAATCGAAAGTGCGTTTGGTGCGCTTGGCCATACGCTTCGCCTTACGCAGCGAGTCGATGTAGCGCTCGTTGGCGGTTTGGGTACGCCCTGCTTGCGTCGCGATGGTCAGGGCATCAGCGCCCAGCTCTGCCTGAGTCTGGGTGCGACTGTCCGGGGTGATTTGCATCAGCACACGGCTTGGCGAGCAGTACAGCGAGAAGCTGCGAGCGGTGGTGTTGATCGCAGGGATCAGATCCGGCTTCTTCTCGAAGTTGATGAATGCTTGCGCCTCCACCACAACACCAGCAGGCAGTGCAGGGTTGAAGGTCAGAGTGCCCTCACCGGTATCGATGTTGACACTACCGTTGATGACGTAACCGGTTGCGCCGACCTTGAACTGGCCAGAAATCAGGGAGGTAGGCGTACCGCTGTCATCAGTCTGCTCGCGACCGACAGTAAAACCGTCGACCATGATGCTGGTACGGTTACGCAACAGCGGTACCGCGGCACCCGCGCCGCCGATCTGAGCGGTAACCTTGAAGGTGCCACCCAAGCGGTCGCCTGCAACGGTCACGTCGACGATACGCTCGGAGCGGGTGTAGGTCTGGCCGCCCGCCACGCCGTCGAGCAAATCGCCTTCTTTGTAGGCGCCGAAGCTGGAACCCGCTACCGCGGTGATGATCGCCAGCTTGGATTCGTTCGACTTGAGGTCGCCCGGCAGGTAAGCGCCGAACGGGATGGCTTCGGAGAAACCACCAGTGATGGCCAGGGCGATGCGGTTCGGCTGGTGCGAGAGGGTTGCCGAGGCGTTGTTGCTACTGATGCTGTCCAGCGTGTAGCCGTGCGGCAGAACCTGAGTGCTGGAACCGTCGGCGATGTTTTCGGCTTGAGAGATAACCGCGTCGATCAAGTCGGCAGACGGCACAAAGCCGTTGCGTGCCTCGAAACGGGCGATACCGTCCAGCATGCTCGAAATGGCCACGCCTTTGCTGGCGTCACCATCGATACGATCGAGCAGCGCTACCATACGGGCAGGCAGCAGCTCAGACGACTTCGCTACCGATTGCTTGATTACGTCCTTTGCGTCGGCGCTGGCGCTGTCCAGCATGCCGCCACCAGTGCCGCGAGCAGCACCGATCAGGCTGTAGACCTTGCTTTCCGTATCTTCCAAGCCGCTGCCGGGCGCGTAAATATGTTTAGCCATTTGAAACCTCATCTCTGATTTTGGGCTGCGCCCGTATTTGTCAGAAATGATGGTAAGGCCGAAAAAACCCCCGTTTTGGCGGGGGTTTGCGTGGTTTTTGCTTACTTGGAAATGACGATCAGGCGGGCGTTTGCGCTGGTTTGCGCCAGCAAAGAGTTGTCCTTGAAAGTGCCACCTTCCAAGGTTTCGACTTCGGCGCCGTGAGTGCCAAGCCATTCGCGGAACTCGACTGCTTTTTGATCCTGGCCGAAAAACACGCCCTCCCCTGCGATCGCTACCAGGCGCCCGCCTCCGGCCAGCATGGTGTAGGCGCGCATGATGTGCGCGGCGTCCTGACGTTTGCTGAACGGTGGGTTCATCAAAATAGCCTCATAGGGCTGATCAGGCGTGAAGGCATCGAAGTCGGTGGCCACCACGTTGTATCCCTTGGCCGTGAGAATGTCGCGCAGCTGGCTGGAAATCTCGATCACGTCGACCACACCGCCGTCAGCCTTCGCGGCATCCGCCAGATTGCCGTTGCCGGCGCTCGGCTCAAGTACTCGAGTGTCCTTGGTGATGTGCGCCATCCGCGCCATGCGCTGCGCGACGTGGGCAGGCGTTGGAAAGAAGTCGATGCCGACCTTCTGGCCGATGATTGCCCGCTCAGCCTTTTTCACTGGATCCTCTTGCACGCGCTCAGCGAGGTGCGGCAACAGCTCCCGTACTGCCTCCTGCAGCGTTACGGTGTTTGTCACACCCATGCGCGCCAGTCGTTCGGCGCGCGCCAGGCTTTCCATCGGATCCTTCAAGTCCCAGCTTTCGCCCACAGTTTTCAGCACTGCGGCGGCTTTGCGCGTGATAGCGGCCGTATCGTCATTCAAGGTGATGCGCTCAGGCCCTCCCCCGATTTTGGTCAGTGCGGCGATCAATCGGCTATTGCCCGTCGGCGCCTTCTTGGCGATGGTCAGCGCTGCATTTTTGTAGCGGTTCGACCAGGCCACCGGCTGCGGGAACGACAGGTTTTTAATGTCGTTCTCATCGAATGGCCGGCCTTTGCGCGATTGTTGCTCACCGTAGGTCAGGTGTCTGTCCGTCTCGTATTGCGCCTGGCGCATCGAGCTTTGCAGCTGATCGAGCTGGGCCCGACTGGTCAGGTTCGCCAGCATGCCGGCGGCGCCAACCTCAATTGCGTCGGCGATGTTGTTCAACGTGTCGCCCGCGGCCTTGTCTTGAGACGCCTTTTCGATGGCGCTGGCGGCCATGCCGGCGCGCCTGGCGGTGTTCGTGTTGCGATCGGCGCTCATGCCAGCCTCACCACTGGACACTGCTTTGTCGGCGACCGTGCGCAGCTTTTGCACCTGGCTCGCCAGCGCCTGTAGGCGGCGCTCTTCGGCCTGACGCTCTGCGGTGGCTTGCCGTTCTGCCTGCTGCTCGGCTGACAGCACCACAGGCGCGGCCGCGGCCGGAATGTGCGCCGTCTCCTCGCTCAGGTACTTTTCGCGAATGAAATAGCCGCCGTTCATCTTCCAGGTGTACGGATCGATTGCCTTGGCTTCGGCCAGCGAAAGGTCGGTGCGGATGATTCCGCGCAGCACCTTTTCGCGCTTGGTGGTGTATTCAATGATTTCCGGCTGCTGAGTGGGTGCCGGGGCTGCAGACTCTTCAGTTATCGGCTGGTGCGGCTCAGCTGCTGGTACTGGCGCTGGCGGCGTAGCGGCCTCCTCTGCCTCACGGATGACGATGTAACGCCCCAGCCGCATGCGCTCGGTTGCCGTTTCCCGGGCTCCCTCGTTGGCCACCGCGGCCGACGTGCGCCGCCCATCACCACTTAGCTCGTTCTTTCCAGCGGCTTGCAGGCTGACGATATCGCCGCCCATCCGTTCGTACAGGTTGCGCAGCTCCTGCAGCGCCAAGTGTCCGTACTGGCGCCGCATCTGCTCGGTTTCTTCGGCGTCGGCCTTGGCATCACGCTCAGCACGGGTCAGGACAGTGCCCGGCTTGGCGGTGGCGTAGGTATCACTGGCGCGCTCGATGGCGTCGGTTTTGCTCGGCGCGGTGAAGTAGCTGGCGGCCTCAGCGGAGTACTTGTATTTCCACTGCTCGCCCCAGCGGTAGAGCAGGCCGACGCCCAGCAGCACAGCTTCGTCGATGATCGGATTGCCCTTCGCCGTCATGCCGGTTTGCGGGGCCTCAACAACTTCCGGCATCACCGCGATTTCACGCGCTTTAACGATCAGATCGTCAAAGTCTGTCCCGGTGATGCGCACCCCTGTTTTGCGATCCGCGCCCAAGTACTTGAGCGTGAGCCCCAGCAGGTCTTTTTCCATTCGCACCCATTGGCCGATCGGCGTAGTGCCGATCTTGCGGGATACCACGGCTTGGTTGTGCCGGTGTTCATAGCTCAACGTGTCCAGCCAACTGATGAAAGCCGTGGCCAGCGCCGTCTGTTGCGCCACCATGTTCTCGTAACCAGGTGCGCTCTCAGGCATGTCCGGCCGGGCGAAAATAGGGTTGGTCAGCTCATCAAAGCCCGCCCGGGTCAGAAAGCCTTTCCCGTCGGCAGTCGCCAGCACCCACACCGTTCCGAGGCTGCCGGCACGATAACTGCGCCGCACGTACCCTTGAGCCTTGGCGGCCTGTAAGCGCTCAACCATGGCGGCCGCACGATCGGCGCCGGGATCCTTCTCACCGTTGATCGTGACCGACGCCGTGAACGCCAGGCGCTGAATGTCGCCCTGGTAGTACCAGATCGCCGAGTCTGCTTTGCTGTCTTTGGCTGACGACTTGATGGCGCCAGCTGGAGTAAGCGCGTCGACGGCGCTGATGATGTGCGGTTTGTTGTTGGCCACGCCGATCCGACGCAACAGCGCCGCTTCGATGGCCTGCGCCTTTTCGCGGTCGGCGATGGCGGTACGGGCCGCCATGTCCCGATCGAGCGCAGCCAGCACCTTCGGCGTCATGGCGCCCGCGTTGATAAGCCGCTCATATTGCGCCACGTCAGCCTTGGCGGCCTCCAGCTCAGTCAATAGCGGATCAGCCGGCGGCGCGGCTTCTGGTGTGGCCACAGGGGCGCCAAGCATGGCTCGCAACTCCAGGCCGCGCGCGCTGGCGCGTACCTGGTCAATAGGATTGAGTGTGCCGGCGCTCAGCTGCTCACGCACCTGCAGCAGCTCGGCACTGAAACGTGCGCGCTCGATCGGGGAAAGCAAGTTCCCCGCTGACAAATCAGTCATGGAACACCCCAAAAATGGAATCCAACAGTGCGGTATTGTTCATTGCGTTCTCAAACGCTTTCTCTTCGCGCAGGGTCTTGAACACCTGGTCAAACGCTTTGTTGATGTGGGCGCGCTCCTCCCCTTCCGGATACGGTTTAAACGGCGTGCCCAGCTCAGGCAGGTAGTGATATTTGTTGTCGGCCAGACAGCTCAGGTAGTCGTTCTGGCGGCCGCTCTCGGCCAACTTGTCCTCCAGATAGCTCTGGAACGCCCGGGCGGCCATTTCGTGGAATTCCGACCAGTACTTACCCGTCTTGCCATCGTCCAGCTTCTGCGCTTCCAGGTAGAAGTTCGAAACGGTGGTGCCGGACTTGGCCACGGCCTCGGTAGCGCCCTCTGGGGAGTAGTACGCCGCGGCAATCTGGCGCCACTGCTTTTTCTGCTTGAGTGAGCGCGGCAGGGTCTGGCCCTGAAACGCCTTGTCGACCGCCAGCACCGCGTCGTCGAGATTGCCGGCTTGCTTGACCGCCAACGCCACACCGCGCAGCACGCGCGCGCCGTCCAGGTTGTAAATGGCTGTCTCGCGGCTGTTCGGCGCGAGCTTGATGGTCTCGGTCAGTCGCTCGGTACCGCTGGTTAGCGCAAGCTTGAGCTTGGCGAACGCCGTGCGGATAGCGCCCTCTGGCATCAGCTCAGGGGTATGGCTGGCCCATTCGTCCTTCGCCCCCTCAGCGCCGCGCAGCAGGCTTGGCAGGATGTTGTCGAGGGCGTGATACACCTCATGGCCGAAACTGCCGCCGCCGTTCATCTTGGTAATGTTGATTGCGCGCTCGATCGGCTCGTAGTGGGCCCGGGCTGCGCCCTTACCGCCCACGCCCCGGGCGCCAAACGCCACAGACAGCCGGCCACCGAAGCCGAGAACGCTTTCGTCGATCCCCAGCATGTCGGCCATGTCCATCATGGCGCCCGCGCTCTGCTCCACATGCCATTTGGCGCTGGCGAAGTCTTCAAGTACCCAGTTGCCGGACTGCACTGCGCGGAAGTTACACAGACGCTCCAGATCCGCCGTGGACGCGATCGCCACCGGCCGGCCGCCCTTTCGTTCGAAGTTCTCAACCACCTTGAGCGCGAAGGTGATGCGCCGCTGACTGGCGCGCTTCACGGGCGGCGCCTTCTCCTTTTCCGCCCAATCCCACGTCTTCGGCTCGCCGGCACGCGCGTTGGCCACATGGCCGGCAAAGGTGTCGGAGCCGCGCAGCTTGCGGTACATGGTCGCCTTGATGAACCGTTCGCCCAGGGACATCCACGCTTGCGCCTCGGGGCTCTTCTGATTCCGCGCCCGGGCCACGTCGGTGATTGTCCGCTGCTCGCCAGCCAGCGCCACGCGCTGCGCACGAATGGACTCGCGTTCCTCTTTGGTGGCAGCCAGCTCATCAGCCCACGCTTTGCTGGTGCTGGCTGCGAGCGCCTTGGCCTCGGCTACTGTTTCTTCATGCTTGGATTCGACCTTCCAGCCACGCTTTAGCCTGTTTTCGAAATCGTGCTGCGCCTTCCACAGCGCGCTCTGGGCCGCATTGGACGCCTGATAGAGCGCATCCTTGGCCTTGTCGATCACCTGCGCCCGCGCGGCCAGCTCACGCAATTGAGTGCCGATATCGGCAAAGCGTCCAGACTCTTCGGAGTTCAGGCGCACGCCGGTCAGCTCATCACTGATTTCAGTGATAACGCTGGTGACTTCCTCGACGGACTTGGCGCCCTCCAGGCGCGTGCGGATGGTTTCGATGCCCAGCGCGTAGCTTTTGCGCGACTGCGGGGTGTCCTCTGCCGGCATTGGCGCGATCGAGGCGTACACACGGTCAATGAGGTAGCCCACCTCGGGCGGCATGCCTGCGGTTTTGAGGTCTGCCCAATCCACCTGGCCGAACAAGTTGGACTTTTTGATCAACTCGCGCGCTTGGCGCGGGTTCTCTTCGACCGCTTTGAAGTCGATATCGGACGAACGCAGCATCTGCCCGGACTCGCGCGCCAGCTTGATCGTGTTGGCGGCCTGCTCCTTGCGGCTTCCGGAAATGTAGCCGGTGTCCTTGTAGCGATAGTTCTCGCTGTTCGGGTCATCGCTCAGCCCGTCGTCTGGGGCATCGAGGTCGGCCGCTTGGGCATCGTTTTGGGTTGCCGGCGCCCCAGCGGTGTCCCCGCCCAGCTTGGCGTAGATATCCAACGCCTCAGTGGTGGCGCGGACGGCTTGAATGTTGTGCAGCGTGCCGCTTTGCAGCTGCTCGCGGAGCTGTAGAAGCCTGGCGCTGAGCCGGGCTGTCTCGATGGGGGTAAGTGCCATGTCTATGGGCCTGCAATGGTAAGCAAGCCCACATTTTGAAGCCTCGAAAACGGCTTATTCGGCGGTGCTTTGCGGGCGCCGCACGAACACGTAGCCGGCCATGAACTGTTGAATGGTCATCAGCTCGCTGTCGTCGGTACCGGCCGCCTGAATCTCGACGTCTACGCCGCGCAGTGATTCGTGGTCTGCGACGTCCAGCGTATTCAACACCCACTCACGGCGCTGATGAACCAACGTAAATCGAGGGTTCTCGGTGAAGACGTCGCCTCGCTTCCAGTTGATCGGCTTGGTCATATCCGGCTTTTCGCAGGGCTTGACGGGCTCAATCGCTGCCGGCGGCGCGGCGCTGGGCAGCTCCTCGATCACTACTGGCAGCTCAATCACCGGCAGCAGCTCGATATCCGCAAAACTCTTGCACGCGGCGACTCCCAGACACGCACCGTCGGCGGGGGTTGGAATCGTGGCCCCCTCCCCGATCGCAACGCACTGCAGACCCAAGCCTTCAAGGCTACGGTTCAACTCAGCCAGTAGCTGGGGCCGCTTCTCACCGTCGATCACCAGCACTTTGCGCGCCTCTTGCACCTGACGGTCAAGCACCAGCAGATCCCGCACCACTTCATCACCACCACGCACCTCTACCGGCTCACACATACCGCGCTCCAAAAAGTCATTGATACGCGCCCCATGGCGCTGACCTGCATTGTTTCTCAGCTGCCGGGGGCGTCTTGGGGCCGCCTTTGCGCCGGATTGGCGCCAGCCCAATAAGAAAGGCCCGCACTGGGCGGGCCTCGATGGGTCAGGCTGCTTGTCTCGCCTGATGCGGCCGCTTGGTCACGGCGCCGGATTTGGTCAGTGATGCCTGATATTGCTCAACCTCATCGCGGATCACCTCCAGCTCTGTGCAGGTGTATGCCATTTCAACCTTGCCGGCCGGAGCGAGACTGTAGGTGATGGGCTCATTGGTCTTTCGGCGCACACCATGCAAGCGGATCCGCCCGGTGTCGGTCGTTTCGATCTGCAGGACGGGCGCGCTCGCTTTCACACTACCCACGGGGAACCACACCATATCCCCCAGCTTGATTTCGGCCGCGGGACGTATGAGCCGATCGCGCATGTAATCGCGTGCAGCCTTGCCGCGGCGGGTCAGCTGCTGGCCGCTTCCAGAGCATGGATGGCATTTGAATGACGCTGTGTCATTAATGGTTACGCGGCCTGTGCCCTTGCAGCGAGCGCATTGTTTTGTTTCGAAACGTGGGGCAAATGGATTTCCGTTCGACATGATTTTTCTCTGGCTGAGATTGATTTCCCTAATCGCACATCACTGCGCAAGCCTTGTAGCTCCGTGGCTTTAAGCAGCCCCTATAGATTGCATAACTTGCGCAAGTTACGCAAGTGACGCTTGTTACATCACTTATGCGTATTGTGTAGCTTGCACACGGCGAACACCGTGCGTAACTTGAATAAGCGGCGCAACGTGCGCAAATGACAGGCATTGCGTAACTGGCGCAATCCGAATAACTTGGCGAGCAGGAACATTTCCGAGGGGGAATTTATGATCTTTGTACTGGGCGGGCCAAAGGGCGGTGTCGGCAAAAGCTGTCTTTGTGAAAACCTGACGGTATGGGTAAACCATCAAGGAGGCGACGTCGCCCTGGTGGACGCTGACCCACAACGCACCAGCTACCTCTGGGCGGCGGAACGGGAAAACAACCTTTCTCAATCGGCACCAGGTCGCGTTATTCCGCGCTTCACCGTTCAGGGCAATATCCGCGAATGGTTGAAAGAAGCCGCCAAGCGCTATGACCACATCGTCGTCGACACGGGCGGTTTCGACTCTGAATCGCTGCGATCGGCGATGACCGTAGCCGACGTGATGCTTATTCCGTTCCGCCCCAAGCGCCGCGACCTCAAAACGCTGCCTGACGTTGCCGAACTGGTGAAGCTGGCCACCTCGGTCAACCCAGACCTGCAGGTGCGGGCGATCATCACGCAATGCCCGTCACTACCGAGCCAGGTGCAGCGCATCTTCGACGCCAAGGCCGCATGTGCCGACTTTGGCCTTACCACTCTCAACGCCGTTACCATGGCGCGTAACGTGTACGACGATGCCGACGAAAACGGCCTCAGCGTGCTTGAGAGTGACGACGAAAAGGCGATTGAAGAAATCAACGCCATCGCAGCAGAACTTTGGGGGGATCGAAAATGGCGGGCCTGAAAGGCTTAACAAGGGCAGATGCTGACACTCGGAACGAGTTGGCCAGCAAGTCCAACGATGAAGCGGCCGCAGCCTTTATCGGTTCGGCGCCGGTAAGGTCAGCGCCAGCGGAACCGCGCACGCCAGAGCCGGCGCTTACCAAAAAGAAGAAGGGCACAGGGCCAAAATTTGTTCGCACCAACTTCTCTTTGGACGCCAAAAGCATCAAGCAAATCGACAAGCTTGAGCTGTACCCGCGCACCTTCAAGGTGACCCGTAGCGACGTTGTGCGGGCGGGACTTCTCGCCCTTGAGTCCATGGAAAAAAAGGCAGCGATCGAGCTGCTGGCCAAGGTTTCCGGGGCTGATCCTGACGAACAAGATCAACAAGGCGAGTAAGTTGCGCAAGTGATGTAATGCACACAACTTAAAGCAGTTGCTCGCGTTATACCCCTTGTGGCTGTTGCGCCACACACACAAGCGCCACCGCTTGCGCAACACGTACAAAAAAGCCCCGGGTCGCACAAGCGCCCGGGGCTTTTCATTGCCGATCAGAAAGCGCCAGCGGTGGCCTTCAATGCGTAGTCACGGTAAGCGTCGGATGCCTCGGCGAACAAGTCTTTCAACTCGCCTTCACCCCAGCCCGCGTAGATCCGTTCCAGCTCTACAAGTACTTCGGCGGGCGTCCCGATGTTCTCGGCGCCGGCAATGAGCGTGTCCAGGTAGGCTTTGGCTTGCTGCAACTTTTCATCCTCATCAGGTAGCGGCGGTTCCGCGGTGACCGGTTCAGGCACAGGCGCTGCCGGTGGGGCAGGGGGCTGCTGCGTCTCAAGCGACTTTAACTGAGCCTCCAGCTCTTCACCATAGACCCGCGAGTTGGTGACGTCGGCGATACCGCCGCTTTCGATGATGCCCTCGCAGATCGCAATGCTACGGTGCAGGTACGTCAGCGCCTGGTGCTTCGTCCCGCCCGGCCCGACGATAGCCTTCGGCGCCTTCTGACCCGCTTCCACCAGCACCAGGTCGGACTGATCGCCCTGCAGTTTCGCCCGAACGACAGTCAGGCTACGGCCGGCCAGTTCGCCCGCGTTCACCTTGTCCATGAACTCGCTTTCGGACAGCGGAGCGCCGCCCAGGGCAATGATCTTCTGTTTGGTTTCCTCGGCCTGCGCCAGCGCTTGCGTCACGAACTGATTCGGGCCTGGCTTGGGCGGTGGTGTGAATTCAGGCTCAGGATCTGCGGCCGCGGCCGCCACCACCGCCTCACCGGCTTTCTGCGGCGGCGTCTGATCTGCGTAAAGCTGACGCACAAGCTCTTCCTTGTCGCTGGCCATACCGCGCGCGCCGCTGAAATCCATTTCGGTGATAGCTGCGATCGCAAAAATCACGTCTTCCTCCCAGCGCTCGAAATCCTTGTCATCTTCGGCGGGAGTAGATTTCAGCGGAGCCTCTGTAGGCTCGCTGGAGGCGTTTGGCTCCGCAACCGATGGCGAGGGCAGGGCCTGCGCCTTCTTTTGCTCCAGTTTTGCCGTCAGCTCGACGATTTGCTGATCCAGCGACTCCAGTTCAGCGGCTTTAGCATCGTTGGCCTTTTTCAGCTCCTCGATCTTGGCGTCACGCTCGGCCTTGCTGCTGTTCGCCTGGAGGAACTTGGCGCTGTTCTTCTGGATCAGCCCCATGATGCGGCGCGCCACCTCCCGCGGGTTCAGATCCTGACCGCGCTCCGGAGCGACCGTAATGGTTACGTCTTTCTTGTTCTGCACCCATTTCCAGCTCACCAGCTCATCGCTGGCAGTCAGCCGATCGGGCGTGCTGTCAGGGTTGTGGAAGAACACCGAAACGGTCTGGCCATCGTCCATGGTGAACAGCATGGCCACCTGCGTGGTGCCGCGGTTCTTGAATGGCTTGGTCACTTCAACGCCGACAGGCTTCACGCCTTGCGCGGCGTTCTGCATCACCTTGAGCAGCTGGCCAGCCTTACGCTCGAACTGCTTGAATTCGATAACCATCGCATCGAGCATTTCGCCGCCCTGCAGCGATTCGTTGATATCCGCCAGAGTGGCGCTATCAAACAACAGCCCCTCCGGATCTTGCCGGCGAATGTCGTTGAGGACGTCCATCAGCGAGGCCCCCACCGGCTGGCGCTGGGCATCCCAGCTCACTAATACGTCCGTCATGCTCACTGCCTCACTGCTGATTAAATCGCCTGGCTGTAGCGCCTTGGTCAGGTCGCCGTGCTTGAGCCAGTACTTGAACTGCTGAATGCTGCACGGGGTCAGGCTGCCCAGCCCCGTCCAACCTCTCTCATAACTGTTGATGTACGCCGTGCGCGCCGACTCTTCGTCGGCAAAGCCCAGCAGCACTTTGTGTTCGTCAAAGGCGCCGTCCTTGTTCTGCTGATTCACCACGAACACGGCGCGACTCTCGGGCATGGGCCCAACGAACACGTCGACCGCATCACCGTCGGCGCCCTTGGTGCCGTTGATGTAGCCGTAATGGGCCATACAGAGAACCGACCATGGGACGCCATCCTGTTTGCCGCGCCGAGACTGGAACATGGGCGTCTCGATCGTCACAGGCATGCCGTGCAGGCGCGTGGCGCCCTTGGCGTAGTTGCCGGCGCGGATCTGTTCAGGGGTGGGCGAGGGCGCATTGCTGCCCACACCGAAAGCGCCAGCATGGGCAGCGCCTTGTAGGTTCGAAAAGGAATCAGCCATTGGCTCACCGCTCCGTTGAAAGCGCCACGATAGCGCCCCCAGAGAGCCCGATTCCGCGGGGCTTTCCGCTCAAACGCCGCCCACAAAAAAGGGCGCCGTCTGGCGCCCTCTCGGGTGTATCTGTTCATTCCGCGGCGGGTAGGCTGTCTGCGGCCTGCTGACGACGCTCGACGGCCAGCTTCATGTAGCGGATCGCCTTTTCCAGCGCCGTCACCGCCCAGTCAGGGCAGGGCGAGGAGCTTGGCTTGTCAGGATCGTTTAGCCACGATCGCACAGTGCGCGCACCGCAGGGGCGCATGGTCACGGCGGAAATCAGGCCGTGACACTCTTTCTGCTTGATACCGTTCGCCTTCAACAACTCCCGAAAACGCTCTCGATTGTCCATCGGTTCCCCACAAATCAAAAAGAGGCAATCTTGCCTGTTGCCTTGTAGAGGCAACATTGCCTCTTTTCGTTATTCGTCTGCCGCGGCGTCGTCTTCTGGCTCAATTTTCGGCCACGGCTGAGCCCGGATCAGGTCATTCAGGACGTCCGACGGGGTTTTGTTCCGATCGGCGGCGAGCATTTTGAGCTTGCGATTCAACTGCTGCTCCAGCTGGGCGTTAAAGCGTTGAATCTCGACCTTCTTGGGTGGGCGGCCGGCTTTTTTGGAATCAGACATATGTAACCTAAGTCAGGAGATAGTCGCGTTGCGCACAAAGGCGCGTAAAACATCATAGCGCAGTGAGCATCTTAGCGCCTAGACGCTACCGCGATCGTCTCCACAATGACAGCCGCGCACAAAAAACCCCGCGTGAGCGGGGCTGTTACCGGTTCAGCGCTACAGGGTTGCAACGTGCGGCGCTGATTCAGGACACGGATGATCGTCAGGCAATGCCGGCCATGCTTTCTCATCCACCATCTGGCAGTAAAACGCCGCATCGGCAACCGCCTGTTCGTAATCCCCTTTGCCGGTAAACCCGACACCGAACGCCACGAACGCTGATACCAGGAAAATGGCCGCCGGTACCTTCAATCCACTCAACGTAAGCTTGGTCGTACTCATCGCTTGTGATCCTTTGCCGTAATGTCAGACCTTTGACAACACGAAAATTATCATTCCGTTGTATTTATGTAAATACACAGAACAGCGATTTATTGTTTTTATGTATTCAACCGAGGCGCGAACATGAAAATACTGGTATCGATCGGCGGTTACGGCGGGGCGGGCGCGGAGCCCATCACACTATTTGCAAACCGGGACGAAGCCACGGGCGTGCTGGTGGTGCTGAAACAGCACGAATACACCGAATCCCCGAAACCCGGGCATGCCTTCGTGACGAACATGAAACTGGCGGACTACGATTGCCTGTTCAAGGAGGAGCATTTGGGCGAGGCGATTCGGGCCTATAAGGAGGCTCAGGGCATGGACATGATCGTCCTGGCACCGGAAGCGCAAAAGTACGCTCCCAGAATCCAGACTGACGGCATCGATACGCAGGGCCAGAAGTACCGGCTGCACGAAAACATGAGCAACGGCGAACTGGCGGTGTTGGCGCTGACGCACTTCATGTCACGTCAGCGGGCGATATCGGCCACCACGGGGGCGGCCGACAAGCTGTTCAGCATGTACGAGATATTTTCGGTTTAGTCGTCGCCGGCAGCGTAAAGCTCGCCGTAGATATCGTAACCAGCATCGTCCAGCGCGCTCTGGCCGCTTGGGGTGACGATGTAGAGCCCTTCGGCCGTTTCTACCAGCCCCAGCGCCAGTACCTGCGCCAGCGCGTCCTGATCCTTGATATCACTGTCCTCAGCGGCCGAGGCCTTGGCGATGTTCACCAGCTCGGCCAGGCCCGCGTCGGTCAGCTCGCCACCGGCACTGTCCAACATGGCGATCGCCGTGCGGAACGACATGGCCAAACTGCGCTCCAGCCTGGCCTGATCCAGATTGCCTTCCGCTTCATTGATCGGCGCGTTGTTCTCTACCACCTCAAGGGCTTGCTGCAGCTGCGCGATCGCGCCAGCCGTAGCCAGGCTATCCATCAGCGCCGGATCTGCCTGGACAATCTCCCGGGCCGCCACGTAGGCGCCAGCCAACAGCATGACCGGGGCTTGGTGGGCGCTCAGATCCGTCACAAAGGCCGGGCGCTGGCCACTGTCGAGCATTGCCTCGCCACCCGCCGCCACCGACAGCGCTTCGATGTTGTGCAGCATGGCGTACAGCTGATCAGCGTCGGTTGCCTGGATAGGCACAGCCAATGTGTAGTGTTCGGGCGTTGCGGCAACCACCACGGCATCGAGCATGGTCACATCGTCGCCCTCGGCCAGATAGATCGAAACCTTGTCCCGCACCTGGTAGGCCGCCGGCAGCTCGATCGGCTCGGCCGCGTCAACGAATGCCTGATCAACCATCTGGAAACCTTGCCAGCAACGCGGCTCAGGCTGTAGGACAGCTGGCGGCGCCGGCACTGCATCGAGCATGGCCGCGCATGCCCGGCCCTTGTCGTTGAGGACGTTCGCGCCCTTGTCGGTGTAGCGATCGATCAAACCGAGGTCGACCAGCGTGTCACGGCCCACTTTGCTCGGCACGTCGCCATCCTCGAGCACCTGGCCATCGGCCTTGACCAGCTTCGCCAGCACATCGCGGGCTGCGTCATCCAGATCGACAGGCTGAGCCGGCGCCGAATCAGTCATGGCGCCCAGCTGCTGCACCAGATCCGCCACCTTCGCGCGGCGCTCTGCCAGATCCGTGTCCAATTGCGCCGATCGCTCGGTAAGCGCGTCGGCGATCTTCTTGCGCGGCGTGGTCATTCCCGGCGGAATCTCCACCTTGATGCGGCTTTGGGCCTTCTGGAACGCTGCCTGATTCTTCTCAGCCATCGCGGCAATCTCGACCACAGCCTTCGGCACGTCGTCATGCGCGCGAATCGGCATTTCCTTTTTGTTCAGCAGCACCTGGTAGATATCGCCGGTCGTGGTGACGTTGAGCGTGACGATTTGGCCGCTGGCCAGCGTTAGATGGGCTTGGCGATAGGTGATATTGCTCGAGCGCTTTGGCTTCTGGACGAACTCGGTGCCAATCACCGGCTGCCCGGCGCGGATCATCAGTTGGCTGATCTGCTTGAGCGCCTTGTCGGCAGCCTGCGCACTGGAGAAATCGAGAGTATTGGTTGCTGGCATGACTGCCCCCATTGGTTGATTGCAGCCGCCATTGTCCTATGCGGCTGCGTGCACCTTCGGGGGTGGGTTTACGTCGGTCGCGGCTCGCTGGTAGGCGTGCCCGGCGCCGTGCTGGTGTGTGGGTGATGCTGAACACTGATCTTGTCGCTGGTGATATCGCCACCGGTTTGCGTAACTGGGCCTTTGATCGTGTGGGCGCTGGCCATGCTCGCCAGCATGTCGCCGGTCAGCTTTACCTGTGTGCCGCCCACGTTTAGCGCTATCTCGGTACCGGCGTTGATTGTGAACACCTGGTCGGCGTTCAACTCGAAGTTGTCGTGGTTGAAGCGCCGCATACCGACCACGTTGCCCGTGCGCGGGTTGCGAGAGCCCATAATCACCGGGTACCGCGCATCGCCGTTGTGAAACGCCACCCACACGGGCTGGCCGATGGGTATGCGGATTTCGGTATTGGTCGAATCGTCGCCGATCGGGTAGTTGATTTCGGCAATGGGCCACTCGCTGGCGCCGTCGGTGTGGGGCGGAACCTCTACCCGCACCTCTCTGGCTTCTCGATCGACCTCACGCACCCACGCGGCGTACAAATCACAAGGCATTGACCAAACTCCCTACCCACAGACGGCTACGGCTCTGCTGGCCATCGTCTGAGTTATCGAATGAATGCGCCGCGGTGATGACCACCAGGTTCTCCCCAGCCACGCGCAGGACGTCGCCGGCATTGATGTGCTGGCAGATGGCTGAATCGATCGTGCGGCTTCGGATAATCACGCTGCTGGCGTTGCGCAGCTGGCGCACGTCGCCGCGCGGCATATACGCAATGCAGCGGTTTTGCCCCATCTGGCCGGTAACGATCGCGCCAGCATCGTCGACGGTGTAATACGACGGCACGTCCTGCAGTTCCAGGAACTCGCTAGATATCTTGGCGCTGCTGTCCACCGTGCCCAGATCGTCTACGGGCGCCTGCTTGCTCATATCGGTCAGGCGCATGGCGTGGATCGCCTTGCCACGCAGCACCAGCGCCGCGCCTTCCTCCTGCAGCACCTGCGCCAGCGCATAGCTGGGGGTGCGCCCGCGGAAGCACGCGAACCGAGGCACCACGAAGTCGTTGGCCACGTCCGTGTAGGCGCCACAGGCGCGATAGAGGCCGCCGAACGTCGTGCCGTAGCTCACCACCGCGGAACTGACCGCCCGGGCGATGCCGGCGCAGCTCTTGAGCAGTGCCGTCACCTTCATGGCCTGCTGCTGATCCTTACCCTGGATCTGCCCGAGTGCCGGCGCCCGGTCGACCTTTACGATTTCGTAGGCGAGGTTTTCCCGGCCGGCCCATACCGATACGCCCTTCACCAGCTTCTGCTGGACGCCATCGACGATCTTGCAGGTGAACTCAAGCGATCGAGGCACCGGCACCAGGTCAGAACGGCCTGTCCAGTTGAGCATAATGTCGCTGGGGAGCAGGTCGCCCCCGTCACGCAGATAGACGTTCATCGGGTGCGATCCCAGAGACGAATACCGTCTTCGGTCGCGTGGGCGACTTGCTGGTACGAACCAACAAGCGGGAAGCCCGGCGGGTTACGGTCGGTGCCGTCGTTCGGCTCACCGGCTTTCGGGGCGTCGAAGAACGGAACCGTGCATTTGAGCGTGAAGTCGGCGGCGAAAATCTTCACGTTCTTGGCGTCGGTCTTGACGTCCATCCAGTCGATTCGATTGGTTTCCTGAGTGATCGGCATCCGCACCCGGTACTGACCGAACTCATACGGCGCCGACAGGTAGCGGTTGTGCGGTTCCGCCACAAACGACGACAGCTGAGCGGCGAGGCTCTGCGCGGTACCGCCCTCGCTGCCGATAATCACCACCTGCACCCGACGATCCTGCATAACGTGCTTGTACCCGTACCAGGAACCGCCTTCCTCGATCTGCGCCAGGCGCCGGCTGATCTGCTGACCACCCCAGTCGCCGCCGGTCGTGATGAAATTGGTGTCGATGGCCATCAGCACGATCGGGAACAGAGTGCTTTTGCCCGGCGGGCCGTTCTCGTTCTTGCGGTACGCCGTCAGCATGGCTTCCGCTTCGTCGATCATGCGGGACGGTACCCACTTCACAGACTCGCGGAATGGACGTTCCAGAAAGGCTTTCACGCCTTTCGTGTCGATGTAGTCCGCATAGATGCCGTTGAACCACCGCTGCATGTATTCGCCGAAGCCAATACAGATTTGATCGAAACTGCCGTTTAGAGGCCTGCTCATACTTTCCCTCAAAACTATGCCGGCAAAGTGCCGGCATAGTATCCCCGTACATTTTCACGCCGCTATCCGGCTGTGTTTTGGTGCTACTACCGCTGAATCACAGCAGTACTTCGCCGTCGACCAGCCACGTCGGCGCTACAGGACGATGATCCACCAGCGGGAACTCTTCGCCTTGAGGCCATTTGCGCAGTTCTTGGCGATACGCCTGCAGCTCGGTGTACTGCTCGGCGGTCAGCGTGGTGGCGCCACCGGCTTCCACTTCGTCGCGGTGGCGTGACACCACGCCGTCGGTTTCTGCAAGGCGCAGATCGCGCCAAGCTCGCTCCCTGGCTGCCAGCACGTCAGGGCTTGGTGGGGGCCGTTCGCCCAACACAGGGCGCCCGGATTGATCAGCAGCGATGACCATCCCGGCAGATTGCCCGTCCATGAGCGCGCGATGCGTCTCAAGGGAGACTTTAACGCAGTCTTCGGGGATGGCATCGTTAATAGCGACGTCATAGAAGCCAAGTTTTTTTGCACTGAAAAAGATCATTTTTAATACCCCCACACGCGCCAGTAAACGATGGGATTAACAGAAACTGTTGGCCCCGAATTCGCGTTTACAAAAATGGTGCTCAGGCTAGTGCCGTTCTTTCTTGCACCCGCAAGACAGAATTCCGCAGCCCCCGCTGCCGCCGAATTTGGCACCGAGGCTAAGAGCCCAAGAATCCCGTTGGGGAAAGCGGTGGGAAGGACAACGGTCTGCTCGCCGTTGTCTTGCACAGTCACAGCGCCCCATTGCTCGATAAGTCCCGATGGGAGTTTCTGGTATCCGTTTGTTAAGGCGGACAAGGTGAACTCGGTGGAATACTTGAGCGCTGCAACCCCCTCCTCAAGCACCCAGGTCGATTCACCACACGTAATTACAGCGTTTGACCCTGACGGGATAGTGATGCTGTTCAGGGTTTTAGAGAGGGCTACGATGACATCCGTCCCCCAGCGACTAACCACGATCTCGCCGCCCGATACGTTTTGAATGTAAAACTTCGATCCAGCAGTGTTTAGGTTCCACTGCGACAGTGTCAAAGTCCCCGGAACGCTGGCCACGATGCGGCGGCCAGCCATCGTCGGCGCAATAACTGCGGTCGCCGTGGTGATGTTGGTTTGGCCGCTAAAATTGCCCTGCGCACGCGCGACAAATGCTGTGCTCGCCAAGGAGTCATCAGCGGTACCAACTGGTTGGGTTGGGCCGTTCGGACGCTCCTTGAATTGCAGAACGTAGTCCTGCACCAACTGATCGTTTAGAGCGAGTACGCTTGCTCTGCTCATTCGGCACCGCCTTCAACGGTTGTAGTGTTGGAGTCTGGCCAGCCCTCGGCCAGCATTTCGTTGCGGTACGTTCCTGCCGCAATCATTTCCAGCAGCGCTTTCTCACGGTCAAAGCAAGCCTGGACGTGCGCGCGCACCGCTTTGGCAATGACAATGATCTGTTCGGCACCGATTTCGACGAAACCGGTCGCGGTTTTGAAGTTGCATCGGTATTCCGGATCGAGGACAGCAGACAACCCGGTGCTGGCGATCAGCGCCTGGCTGTCGCGAGTGGTTTCAATGGCCAACCCTTCAACCGTGACGCCTGTGCCCTCCCGGCTGAACCGCTCGGCGGCAACAACTTCGGCCAATGGCTCAGGCATCACTACGGGCAAATCCGGCGGCGAGAACTGCCAATCGCCATCCACAACCGCTGCTTTCCAGCCGAGTGCTGGCGTTACATCCGGCGGCACCAGCGCCCAAGTGAAGACCGGCGGGTACATCTTCGAAATATCGCCATCAGTGGTCTTCAGCTCGCGAATCGTCCCGTCATAAACAAATGCGTAAGTGTTCAAGCGTATTCCTCCACAATCACCACACCTTTAGAACCGTTCGCGCCCTGTTTGGCTGGGCTATTGGCCGCGGCATGAACACCACTTGCGCCCGCACCAAAACCAGAGCCAGGTTGCGCGGTGCTAGTTGCGTGCCCGCCAGATCCAAAGGGCGAACCGCCTCCCACACCGGGTAGAACTGAGTTGGCAACAGACATGCCGCCCTCACCACAGGTACCGGCGCTGTTAATCACGCTTCCACCCCAAGCGACAGGCCCGGGCACTCCGGCCCCCCACAAAGCAGAACTCGTCGTAGCTACGGTGTTGGGCACCGTTGAACCGCCGCCTCCTGGGCATCCCATGAGCGGGCCAAATGACGTCATGCCCCCGGCTTGACCGCTGGCGCCAGCAGCGCCGCCTAGCCCACCTTCGCCAATCGTGACCGTAACGCCCAACCCGATTTCATCGGCGGTAAACCATCCCTCCGCCCAACTACCTGACGCCGCACCGCCGCTGGCCGAGTTGCTGGCTGATCCGGTAGGAGGTGTGCCAGCACTACCGCCGCCCCCGCCAATAGCACGGACTCGCACGAATTTCATGCCCGGTGTAGGCACGTATTGCGACGTGGCTTTGATGGTTTGCTTTCCAACCAATCGACCGCTACGCGCAGCCAACTCGGCTATGTCGATCGTTCCCTGATTGACCGGTGTGTTCCATGCCTTGATGCACCACATAACGGCGATGTTTCGAGGCCGGGAACGCATAAAATCGACACCGGCATAAGCCGTTCCAGGTGTTTGCACGCCGTCCATGCTTAGCGAGACTGTAGCCGTTGCGGTTGCCAACACTGTGATCGACTCGGGAACAGCCGGAGCGGTGTCATATTCCAACCCGAGAACTCGCACATGCGCCGCGTTGTTCATGTTCGGCACAGGCAGGTTTTGCCCATCGCCGTCACCGTATGTTGCCGTGCCTACCTGCCAACTACCCAAAGTCCGGCCCGCATCGACACCGCGCCCGTGATCCCAGCCACGTAGGAACTCACCGCGAGTTTCAGGCAGGCGCGTAGAATCCGCCGGGTCACCGGCAATGTTGTATTTCTTGTTGAGGTACGTGGCCAGGTCGGGATAGAGCGCGTCCAGAAACAGGCTGCCATCCGCTTCCAGGTAGCCAGGCGGAACCACGCCAGCCGGAAATGGCATCAGAGCGCCCACCGGTACCGCCGATTTCATTTTCTCCAGCTCGGCGGCCAGCGCGGCGACGTCGATCTGCCCCTGATTGACTGGGGCGATCCAGGCTTTGATGCACCACATCACCGCCAAGCTGCGGGGGCGGGTTTCCGACTCGGCGCTTTGGTTGTAGGTTCTTACCCCCCCAATAGTCAACGTGTCGTTGTCTCCCCCGAAAGTTGCACGCGTTGCCCAGTCAGCGGCCCCATCTTTCAGCACCGCTACCGGGATGTCTCCCATCGGATCGTAAACCTGCCCCCCGCCTGAACCCGTTGGCAACTTGTGAAAGTGAGCCCTTGTAGAGTCGGCGGCCCAGCTACCAATCGCCCGCCCGGCATCAACACCGCGCCCATGATCCCAGCCACGCAGGAACTCGCCCCGCGAGTCCGGTAGACGAAAGTTACCTGCGCCCTCATCGCCCTTGTTGAACGCTGTGCCAAGGTACGCCGCCAGATCCGGATAGGTGGCGATGCTCTTCACGCTGCCATCCAGCTCCAAGTAGCCAAGCGGGACAATGCCCTTCGGTACCGGCAGCATCGCGCCCACAGGCATCCCCGACGCCGTTTTCATCAGCGCATCAACTTCGGCCTTGGTGTAGCCATCGGCAACCTTGAACGACTTGAAGGACAGAATCACCAGATCGTCATCAACGTTGCAGGGATCGGTGACGGTAATTTTCGAGCCGTCCACGGCCGACACGTAATCGAAGATTTCGCGGCCATTACGCAGGACGATGATGCTGCCTGGTACGTGCGGGGCGGGGAAGTCCTTCTGTGCCACCGAAGCCTTGAAGGCGAAACGCTCGAACGTTTTGCCGCTGCCTACGCCGCCCCCCAGCTGGAAGCTGGCGCCGTCGTAGTTGAGGTCGTAGAGGGAGCCGACTTTGATATCGCCCGCGTCCAGCTCGATCAGACCAGCATCCCCGCCCCGCTTCACCGCCTTGACGCCAAGCCCCTCGATATCGACGGTTACAGGGCCGGTGTTGTTGGCAGTTGCCACGAACTGGAAGCGCTGAAACTTGGACAGCGCCATCAATTCAGACTCAGGCGCGTCTAGCGCCAGCACCAGCGCGTTGGCGGAACTGCCAGCGGCATGCACAAGGCCCATCAGCGGCCCGGCGTCCTTCGCTACGTCCGCACGCAGCAGATACTGAGGGTGGGCATAGGGATCGCCTTCATGCGTCGCCAGAGCAGCCAAGGCCGCGCTTTCGTTTGGATCGACGATAAAGCTGATGCTGTTGGCGGGCACCTGGGCAAATGCCAAGTCGCAGAACAGCACATAGGTGACGCCATCGGTCTTGTAGGAGGCGATGACAGACGGGTCAGCGTCTGACCAGACGAACACCAGGACGTCGCCCGACCAAAAGCCAATCTCTGCGATCGGCACCTGGCCAACGTTTTCCTTCCACGAACAACTCATACGCAGTTGATACGGCGTCGGGCGACTGCCCCCGGCCAGCGGAACACGGCTACCGATCGGATCGACCAGCGCCGTTTCGTTGCCGGCGGGATCGTAGTGCGCTCGGCCGAACGTCACGCCATCAATAAGCAGTTCAATCCCGGTGTTGGCAGCGTTGAACGCGGCCGCTTGGCCGGCCAACGTCATCGTCGGATTGATAATTACAGGATTTGCCATAAAGCCCCCGGCGGTTATTTATGGCAAAGCGTACAGACGAAAAAACGCCCTATTTTCGGAAGGTTTGCATGTCCAGACGCCGGCCGGGGCTGAACACGACGCTGGCGGCGCCCGAAGTGATCGCGGGCCCGACCGTGACCGAACTGTGAATGGGTGGCTGCTGGTAGAGCGCGGTACCGACAGCCCTGGCCACGTTGAAGCCGTAGGCAAAGAAGACGATCGGAATATTCAGCCTTACCCGGCGCGCGGCACGCAGCTCCAGCACGAACCGCGCCGCCACGGCCGTGCGTGCGGCCTTCAAGATCCGCTCCGGAACAATCTCTGTCTCAATGTCGACGCGCAGGCGACTGGTCAGGAAGTAGTCCGCCTCCTTTTCGCCGGCCGCCTGCATTTCGGCCTCGCTCATCACGTCGACCGGATATTGTCCGGCCTTCCTGCACCACAGCTGATCGATCGTGAACACCGGCCCGAACAGGGCGCGCAGGTAGGCATTGAGGAACGCGGTACCGCGCTGAGGGTTCTTGTAGCGCCACGCATGGTAGAGGTAGCGAATCTGGTCAAAGGTCGTGGTACGCAGAACCGCCAGCCCGTCGCCGGCAATCCCGCGCTCGATCAGTGACGCCGGCCCGATATGGGGCATGCCGTAAAGCGCCAGCTCATCAACCTTATCGTTGACGCCCTGACCGTAGAGATTCAGAAACAGCGCTTTGCATTCTTGCTCAACCTCATCGTAGGCCGCGCTGCGCTTGAGGGGGATCAGCTCCATCAGCTGACCTCCTGTGCGGTAATCACAAGGCTTTCTTCGGTGATGTAGCGGAAATGCTCCGGCAGGATCTTCAACGCCGCGCCGATCTCGATGACTTGCAGGTTCGACACCCGCTCACGCAGCACAGGCATGGCCGCCTTGAGCTGGTCGTGAATGTCCTTTTCCAGAATCTTGGCCTCGCCACGCTTCGCCCACGCCGATTCCTTGCCGTATTCCTTGAGCATCACAGCCCGGGCCTGCTGGATCGCCTCGCCGCTGTCATAGACGGCCGGAATCGACAGCACCAGGTGTAACGGCACCTCGATATCCACCACGTCGACGAACTTGTACCGGTAACTGTCATCGGCACGCTTGAGGATTGTGGTGATCTGCGATTTGAGGATGGCCGGCGTGGTGCCGTCCTTACGCGCCGCGATGAACAGCCTGTTGATGTTGTCTAGACTCGCTTCGTCGCGCGCTTCCTCCTCGCGGGCTTCGTTCCAGATGCTGAGGAACGTCAGCGGGCTGATGCCTTTACGCACCACGTAGTCGAAGTTCGAGAGGAACACCGCGCTGTTGTCGTAGATGCCCGGGTAGGAACAGACCTCGCGCATGGTGTCGATATCCATGGGCGCAGCGCCGGCCTGCGAGACTTCGGCCAGCTCCAGGGTGACTTTCGCGTCTTGCACACCGGTTGCGTACTCAAAGGCGAACTTCATGCCCACAGACAGCGAAATGGCGCCCTCGGTGTCCTGAATGGTGATGGCCAGCGTCTCGCCCACCGCTGGCTGATACCCCGCCAGCCCGGCCACACCGAATTGCAGGCTTAGTTCACGCAGCTCGTTGGATTTGATGTTGTAGACGCGATCGGCCTCCTCAGTGTTGGCGAAGTCCGTCGAGTACTTGAAGCCCGTCACCAGCACGTTGGCGATATAGCCCACGTCAGGCTCTGGCAGGTCGACCGAGTAGAACGGGCGATAGGCCGCCACAGAGTGCGACAGCGTGCGCGTGGTGATCTGCTTGGCTGTCACAGAGCCCACAGCGCCGGCAGCCACCACAGCGCCAGCCATCACCACCCAATAGCGGCCTTGCTGATCCTGAAGCGTCCGGCCGGAGACGATGCGCAGCACCGCGGTCGAAGCGTTCGTAACCTTGATGGTGCCGATCGAGGGCGTAGCAAAGGGCAAGATGCCCTTTACCGCCGCATCCGCCAGCACCGTCACGTCGCGGGCCTTGATGTAGGTTTCGCCGGCAGTCAGCTCCACCTGGTTATCCAACTCGGCCAGGATCGCGCATTGCGCGGCGAGGATCTGCATCACCATCGGGTCGCCAATCTGGTAGCGCGCCGAAATCGTGGGGTAGTTGGTCATTTCGTTGACAGCCAGCTGCATCCACTGATCTTTAGTACGGGCCACGCTTTACCTCCCCAATATCAGCCAGGCTCAAGCTGGAGCCGTTGATTTCGATAAAAATGCTTTTGCGGTCGATGCCTTTGTTTTCGGCATACATGTTGATCGTGCCCATGGGGAGCGCCTGCAACACCGGAATGTCTACGCGCATCTTGGCCAGAAAGGCGTCAGCGATCGGAGAATTCATTGGTTTCTGCAGCAGCTCCAGCAACGGCGCGCCATAAGTGGAGCCGTGGTAGCTGTTCGGCGAGGTGGCCAGCCAGTGGCCGATCATCCGGAAGAGCAGATCCACGTTTAATTCGTCATCCATAAAGCACCGTGAGCGGTCTATTGATCGAATGATGACAAATAAAAACCGCCGCATTGCGCGACGGTTTCCGTGGTTTCCGGTTGCGGTTACAACCGCTGCATTCCAATCCCGCCGTTGGCGGCGTGGGCAATCTGGCGATCCTCCAGGTTCTGCGTGAGCGGGATCATCATCTTGCCCTGCGCCGCACTGCTGTCCTTGCCACCCGCAACGTTCGGCTTGGTGACTTGCGGGGTGCTAGGAATGCTGGTCTTGCCGGCATCCGCTGCCGGCGCCGTGTAACTCGGCGTCACCAAATTCGGCATGCTGGCGGGTGCTGCAGAGGCCACACGCATGGCTGCTCCTGGTGGAGCGCTCCCCGGGGCCCCGGCGCTGGCGCTGGTCGGGGACATAGCCATGATGCCGACCGGCTGCACGCCCCCAGCAAGTGCCGGCGCCGCGCCTGGCGCGCCAGCAACAGCGGGTGACGCTCCGGCGGCCTTGATGGCAGCCATGGTGCCGGTAATTGCGCCGGAAGCGGCCGTTGGAGCGGCTACACGCACCTCATTCGCTTGGCGGGTTGGCGTCAGATCCCCGGCCTGAGCCTGTGCCAGATAGGTTTCGTTGTACTTCTTGGTGACGTCATCGAGCCCGTTGGTGCCGCCATTGGTCAGCTTGCGAGCCCGCACGACGTCGCCGGCACTGGCCGCCCGATCGGCGCCGGACGATTTCCAGTGTGCCACAGCGATTTTCGCTGAAATCTTCGGATCCATGGCCAGATCCGGGTTGTTCTCCAGGTCTACGCCGAGCTGCTTGCCCATGGCGGCGTATTGCGCGCGCCCAGTCAGCTGCAAACTGCCGCGGCCGCGGTACTTGAAGCCGTCGCCGGCCTCGGTGTTTCCCATCCGGCCGCCATACACCTTGTTGGCGATCGCTTCGGGGTTCTTCGCGTCCCGGGCGGCGTCTTCGGGGTTGCTGTAGTACTTGGGGAAAACCTCCTGCAGGCGCTTGGCCGAGTAGTTCAGATTCTCCTCTTTCTTGGTGAACCCACCCGATTCATGGTCGGCGTTGGCCATCAGCATCGCCTTCGACTTGGGATCGGTGATACCGCCCGCGTCCATGGCTTTGATCATTTCGTCCTTGGCGGCGTTGGAGCCGCCCGAGTAGCGCCCACCCGTGACGGTGTTCAGGACGTTCTGACCGGCATCCTTTACCGCGGTGACGCCGTTGCCGACGGATTCCTTCACCCCGTCGACCAGCTCGCCAGCTGCGTCCCACTTCTCTTTCGCCCAATCCGTGAGGCTGGAGAGCGCAGCGGCGCCCTTGCCCACCATGTCAGTCCATGCGCCCTTGAGGAAATCGAACGCGGCGGCCGCACCCTTGCCAACCATGTCCCCCAAACCGGTGAACGCGTCACTGACCATCGACACCAGCGAGCCCAGATCAACCGTCGACAGCCACTCGCCGACCTTGGTGCCAACATAGTCGCCCACCATGCCGCCCACGATCGCGCCAGCCGGGCCGCCGATCATCCCGCCGATGCCGCCCGCAATCCCGCCCACCGCGCCACCAACAGCGCCCCATTTCTCGGCCCGGGCCTGCTTTTTCTCATCAGGTGTCGCGTTCGGGTCATCCGCCGCCATGACAGTGCTGGCCGCCATCCCGAGGCCCAGCACCGCGCCAATGTATGGGATCTTTTTCAGCAGCCCCTTACCCATGCCGCCAGCGGCCCCGCCGGCCTTTCCGAAAAGGGACTTACCCAGATCCAGCCCTTTGCCAACAATGCCCTTGCGGCCGGCTTTCGCCGCCGATTTGGCCGCGGCCGCCTCAGCTGCCTTTGTTTTGCCGCCGACGCCGGCTGAACCGGTGCTGGCGCCCGCCGCGGATCCTGGCTTGGTGCGCGCCTCAACGCTACCAGGTGCGCCGGAGTAGTTCTTGCCGCCGGCATGCGGCGCACCAGCTGGCCCACGCCCACCCGACAGCTTGCTGCGACCACCGGCCCCGCCTCGCAGGCCCGCCAAACGTCCAGCGCCCTTGAGGAGGCCGCCCAGGGCTGCGATAGCGCGCATTGCGCCCAACATACGGCCCAGCGCCTTGATCGGCGCCAGCAACATCCCCAGCATCGACAGCAGGGCCGTACCGATAAGCCCCATACCGCCAGCTTTGCCGCCACCGCTGATGGCGCTGACGATACGGCGGTACCACTGAACGTTTTGCCGTTGGCGCTTTTCCTCTGGCGCCTGGCGTCGACCAAACAGGCGCCCGAGCGGCTTAAACATGGCCAACATGGGCGACACGATGCCGCCGACCTCTTTGGCCGCCTGTACTGTCGGATCGATGTTGTCCGCGCTGTTGCCCAGACCTTCGGCGGCGCCGCGCAACGATTCGGAAGCGGCGCCCATGGCCTGCGCAGCCCGACTCTCGCCGCCAGCAGATCCGCCACCAGGTGAATCATCACCAGAACCAAACCGGCCG